>NZ_JBHFKZ010000103.1:0-3978 GCF_042879375.1 Photorhabdus sp. RM323S | reverse complement strand
GGGCTGTCCGGCCTGGCGCTATCGGCCTGCTTATCGTCTGGCGGCGTGGCCTGCTTTGACTGCCGTTCTGCCGGGTGGGTCTGCTCATGCACTTTCTTTAAGTGACCGATGGCCACCCGCGTATAGATTTGCGTGGTTTCCAGTTTCTCATGCCCCAGTATCGCCTGGATATGCCGGGTGTCCGCGCCGTTCTCCAGCATCTGAGTTGCCATTGAGTGGCGGAACAGATGGCAGGCCCCCGGTTTAGCCAGCTGCGCCTGTTTACGGATGCTGTCAGCGGCTATCTGGGTTAACGTGCCTCTGGCCAGCCCTCCGCCTTTTTTGGTGATAAACAGGTGACCGCTGTCACCCCGCCGCGTTAACTGGGGCCGGACGCTGAGCCAGCGACTTAACCAGTGCAGCGCCTGCTCACCGATGGGCACTACCCGGTCCTTACGGCCTTTACCCTGTCTGACCAGCACCACCCCGCGCCCGAAGTCCACTTCGCTTAACAGCAGGTTCGCCACTTCCATCCGCCGGATACCGGTACTCCACAACACTTCAAGGATAGCCCGGTTTCTCAGTCCGGTTGCGGTGTTGATATCCGTCGCGGCTAAGACCGTGTGGGTTTCGTCTTCATTCATCACCTGGGCCGGCAGCCGTTTTTCTTCTCTTGGCAACACCAGGTTATCTGTCGGGTTATACAGGATATGGTGACGTTGCAGCAGCCAGCGGAACCACTGACGTAAGACACTCAGGCGGTCCCGCTGACTGCCCGGGCTATATAGGGGTGTCCGTTCGCTTTACGGGCGCTTCTCAGCCAGCGCTGATAGCTTTCCAGCAACGGCAGGCTGACCTGCGGCGCGGTCATGACCCCGCGGGCTTCACACCAGGTGACGAACGGCAACAACCGTTCTTCATAAGCTTCCTGTGTCCGTTCACTTAACCCCTGTCCCTGAACGGCTTCCAGCCAGGCGGCCAGATGCTGGCGTAAGGTGGCGAAGCGGGCCGGGATGGCGTCGGGTTGACTGTGGGCTTCCGTTACTGAGGGGCGTTTTTTTCTGTCTGGCGAGGCGAGCGTTGTTGCCGGGCTGGTCGGGATAGCGTGTTGCTGCTGCAACCAGTCGAACCACAGGCGTAAGGCCCGCAGGCGTCGGCGCTGACTGTCCGGCGTATAGAGCTGACCGCCGGCCTTGCGGTATTGGGTCAGATACTGCTGCCAGTTTTCCAGTAACGGTTCGGTGACCTGAGCCGCGGATATTACGCCCTGTTCCTCACACCAGTTGACGAACGGTGACAGCCGTTCATGGCTGGCGGCCTGACTCTTTTGACTCAACCCCTGCAACAGCAGGTTATCCAGATAGGCGTCAAGGTGCTGGCGCAGGGTCAGCGGGCGGGATTGACGTTTAACGGGTGATGACATGATGCGATTTCCTGTAGAGAACAGCGGTTATTATTATCAGTGTGTGATACATCACGACAGTACGATGGCTTGATTCTTAGGTGGCCGGAACAGTCCTTTTCTGCCTGCCCCAACTTGCGGACCGCTCAGCCCGGTATTGCTGCGGTCTGGCGTCCATTTCCCGCCCTCCAACTTGGGCCCAACTTGACCCCAACTTGAGGGCAACTTGCGGTTCAGTCAGTCCAACTTGCGTTGGTCGTATTCCGGGTTTTCTTATTCGGGTTTTCGGGTTCGATGATGTACTGGCAGTACGATACGACGGCTTTTTCTTATTATTGCCGGAACAGTGTTTTTCAACCTTCCCCAACTTGCGGGCCGTTCCTCCCAGTATTGCTGCGGTCTGACGCCGGTTTCCCGCCCTCCAACTTGGGCCCAACTTGACCCCAACTTGAGGGCAACTTGCGGCTCAGTCAGTCCAACTTGCGTGAGTCATATTCAGGGTTTTACCGGTTTTTCCGGCCCTGTCAGGTCAATCAGGCCGCACAGGTGGGCTGCTTCTGCGCTGTCACCGTTCCACAGCAGTTCATACTGCAACAGATGGCCGCGACTGCCGCCGTGGACTAACAGATATTCCATGTCGGCCAGTCGCTGACAATGGACTTTTAACTGGTTATCGCTCCACTGGGTGTAATGGCGGATATCGCGGCGGGTAAAGCGGATATCTTTCACCGGGCGTTGCTGCGCTGCCGCCGTCGCTTTCACCATCTCTTGTATCAGCAGCAACAGTTTTCTTGTCTGAGGTGACATTTCGTCCAGCGTGCGGCCTAATATCTCGTGGGCCAGCCGGTTTGCTAAGCTAATATCGTCTTGGGTCACCTCGATATATTCAAGCCGTTTGCCCCGGTGTTCCGCGGTCTTCACCTCGCGCTGGTGCTGATGCAGCAGGGCGATACTTTGTATCAGCGTGAGATATTTCATGTGGTCGCGTCGGGTACGGGTTTTATCGCTCATGAACGTTAACTGTGAAGCATAAGGGTTAACCACATTCAGCGGGCGTAACAGCCGCTGGGCGTTTTGATGCAGTTCGGTGATATACGCCTTTTCATTCTCGGCCAGTAAGCCTTCGAGGGTTTGCTTATGGCGCTGCAAGGCGTGGATAGCTTCGGTCTGTTCCCGCGATTCGTTCACCGTCAGCACCAGACAGCGGTTTAACAGCTCTTCATCGACATCTATTGCCGTGGTGGTGAGCATCAGCATCACCGGCCCTTTCACCCTGTACTGTTTGGTGACCAGATTACCGCTGGCATCGTCTTTACCGGTGCTGGCAATGGTCAGTTCGCCGTCGCTTTGCAACAGCTTAAGCGCATAGGCGGCCTGCCGCACCCCTTCCTCTTCGGCAATCGCTAAGATTTTATGCTGGAGATTGGTTTCCCCCAGATAGAACAGACTCTGGCCGGTCATGGCGCTGTATTGCAGCCGTTCTTCTTCCGGTATCAGATTGAGTACCGCCTCCATTAAGCTGCTTTTACCTGCCGCCGAACTGCTTTGTATCAGCACGGCCAGCGGACGCTCCAGCTTGCGACTGACGGCGGCTAAGTAACCGGCCAGCAGGTTAGTGGATTCGCCCACCACGCCACAGGCGGCTAAGTCAGCGGTGATGCGCTCGCTCAGGTGCGGGTCCTGCAACAGGGCTAACGCTGCGGCCCGCTGGTCCTCGCTCAGTTCGGGAACCGGCTGGGTTTCGGTTTGTTCACCGGCTCCGGCCTGTTGACACTGTTCCAGTACCAGCAACACCTGCCCCAGTGAACGCCGCAGGTCTCCTTCGGCCAGCCCGAGTTCGGTGGCCGCCAGCCGCGCATACCCGTTCCGGCTGCGGGCGCTCATCATGTCCACGCTGTCGGCGAACATCACACCGCTGTCGGTATCAACCACCTGAACATTGACTTTCATCACTGCCGCCCCGGCTTTCACCTGTGACCGGCCCCGGATACCCCACTGTTGTGTGCCCAGGGTGAGGGATATCTCGCCGTTGGCACCGGTTTCCCAGACCACATTGGGCATCGACGGCAACGCGGCTATCCCGGCGGCTAAGGTGCTGACCGTTTCCGGCACCGGAACTGGCTGATGTTCAGCCAGCGCGGCCCGCTCTGTGGCAGTGGTTACCTGTACCTCTGCGGCCGCCTGCATCGACACGGCGCTGTCCAGCACCAACCCGAAGGCCCGTTCCGGTTCGGCGGCCTGACACAGATAGCGGTTGGCGTCCATGCCCGCGGGGAACACCACCCGGAACACCGTGATACCGGTGGCGGTCAGTTCGGCGGCCAGTTTCACTGCTGCCTCATTGCCAGCTGGATCGTTATCGTAGGCGATCAAGACCTGTTTAACGCCCTGTCGCCGGAACGCCTGCCGCATCTCATCGGTGAAGCCATTTACCCCATAGGCGGCGGTGACATGGCGGTGACCCGCTACCCAGAACGACAGGGCGTCGATCAACGATTCGCAGAGGATGACCGTCCCTGAACTGAGCAGCGCCGGTTCATTCCATATGCCGCCATGCGCGCCGGGCAGGTACAGATGCAGCGGCGTTCCGCTGCGTA
>NZ_JBHFKZ010000102.1:0-4418 GCF_042879375.1 Photorhabdus sp. RM323S | reverse complement strand
AAAGCCTGATCATTGCGACTAAAACAATAGCCTAAAATAACATGATAATCCGAAGAATTAATAATTTCCTCTATCTCCTGATAGGTGGTTTTTATGACATCTTTGATATGTATTGGTTTACTCCTATTATAATCTCCTTTTCTATCATATCTGTCTTCTTTAAAAAATAGCTTTTCACGTAAGTCCTTTCTTCTAACTCCATTTATATTAGCATCCCAATTAAACCCAAAAGCGTCACCGTGAGATCCTGTTAAGATTAAAATGGGTTTACCATCATAATGAGGATTGAATTTAATCATTCTTTTAAGGTGATTTAAATCATAAGCTGTTATGGCGGTATCTGAGCTATAAATTTCCTTACCATCAATAATATAGAATGCCAATTTTTTCCATTGGTATTTCTTCTCTTGAGCTGTTGTTTGGTTAAAATACCTATTTTAGGATCATGCAAATGTTGAAACTCATTAGGTATATTCGGTTGCTTACTAAAAACAGGGTTTCTCATATTACTACTGCATAAATTGTCAGTCTCTGATGCAGCCTCAGTCGTTCCAGCCATATGGAATTTGGGATTGAAAAATGAATTGGTAGGAATTTCTCTTTGATGGTCTGTTTTGGTTGCTTCGTGTTTTATTGAATTTGCTTTTTTACTTGTATGATTATCTTTTTTATTGAATATGAAATACATATTATCACCTAAATCTCTGGTAAAGGGTATATTAGGGGTAAGTAAAATATAGATTAAATGGTCATTGGTATTTTACTTTCATCTAAGAGACGATGGGATCAACTTTAAATATATTAATAAAAGGGGTGGTTATATATCTACCTATTTCTCTTTCCTCCTTTTATATGATCAGAAAGTATAGGGGTTTTATCTCTGGTAAATATAATCTGGTGTTTAAAGTTAAATTTCTCCCTCATTTTATTTAAATGTTCCTGCATAGGATTAATACTTAGGTGAGCATCTCCTATGGAGACAACAAATGTATGATTTTCCTTTTCAGCGGCGTGTTTTGCCATTTTCTCTGCTAACGTTGGATTGATATATTCATCGCGCCATGTACCAGAAGTAAAACGGAGCATTGCTGGCGCAACTTTCTCCAGCTCCCCTCTATTGCCGGCTTTCGCCATAATTTCATTCAATTCATTACCTAGTTTTTTGAAATTAGGTAAAAAACTCTGAATAGCAGTCATATAGAATTCATAAAATGAAGAAATATCTTTTTCTGTTAGCTTCATTGGTTCACTTATTGATGTCATCGATAGATCAAACATCTCCTTCATGGCATTGGATAATGCTGAATCCTCCCATCCAACAATTTCAGCCCGCCTATTTTTATTCATAAACAGTCCTGGTTTTGCCATAAATTCTTTTGGTATATATTCCGAATTATTTTCATTTATCTGTTCATCTGTTGCCTCAATATAAAGTTGAAGTGTGCCAGCATCAAAACTACTATTAACATCAGGTATATTTTTTGCGTATTGAAATGGTGGTTTATTATGACCATCACCGGCAATAATAATTTTAGGCTGTTTATTGGAGAATATTTCTTTCATTCTTTCTGTAGTCAGTTCCACCTCTTTATCACCTTCATAAGTAAACCATTTGTTATGATGATCGGCAGGTGTGACAGAGTTGGAATTATTCCCCAGTTCTAATTCCAATGGATTGCTATCATGATGAGTTGCGTTATTTGACTGTAATTGGCGTCTTTTTTGCTTTTGCTGTTCTTTTTCGCTATATTCGTGTTCCATATTATCACCTATTAGATTGATATAGTAAATATATTTTAAAATTGATATTTTTATCCTAAATTATGATGCATTGGGTAAGGACTTTTCAGCCTTACCAAACTATCATCTTCTCTAGGGAGCAGGGCGAGAACACGAACGTTTTTTGAACTTAAATTGCACATAACACAATCTAAATATAAACAAAAAACACTCAATTCAACGCTATTCAAGCATTGGGTAGTGCTTTATTTGAGCGATTTGTTCAAAATACAGCCTTTCATGCTCTCGCCCTGCTCTAGGGAGTTGATTATAAGCTAAAAGTCGCTGTGAATTATCTTTTAGCCAAGATTTATCCGTTTTTTCTTGGTTTTTATATGTAGGCATAATGTCTCCTTAATATATTAGGTAAAGGTTTATTTATATAAAATTATCAATTGGCGGAAAGTAGATTAGATAAGTATCACCTCTGATGACTATAACAACCGTTTTTTGAGTGAATTGATAACTTTAATGGCATTGCCTTTCTTGTTTGATTGAACAATAGCATCTTCCGACAATACCTTGACGTTCACTTTTCCTTTATCGTTAGCCAGTAGTGCATAGCTGTAGCCAACCCTGCCAAGATAGGGTTCTGTAGGCTTGCTTTCGTCATAGTTAAAAACGCTGACATTTTCTGCTTCTGCTGGGTTGTTAATTTTAACTCCCTGTTTTCCCATATAGGTAATAACACTCTGATCATATGTTGCAAAAATATTTATTAAATCGTTGTTATGTTCGCTAACCGTAATGGGTTCGCTGTTTGGTAAAAGGGCTCTATGGCTTTGATTGGTAGCGGTAACGCCTTGCCGACCTGTTTTCCATTCATTATCGCCGGGTTTCTGCCCTGTATGATAGGCAAAGAAATAGTTACCCTTTACGGCATATACCATGGTACAACCGCTCAACGCGCCGGATGTGACAATAACCGGATATCCGGGCTGAATATCTTTTAAATCAATTCTTATTCCTACGGTTCCTGATGCGCCGTTAGCTACATTAATACCGGTAATATTGGGATCCAACGTGTTTTTTTCCCAATGTATTCCTATTGTTCCCGAGCCCGATTCTGAAGATGTCACTTGGCCCCCATGGAATCCTGTAATCACATCATGAAAAGAGTTTTCCTCATTTCTTAAGGAAACCGCATGTGCAAGCTCTTGGTTGCTGTCATAACGATGAGCTGTAACTTTTACGTTGATAGGTGTATTACCTTTACCGACTAATAACCCTTTATTCTCCAGCGGGGAAATATGCCCTTTGTTAATTTTTCTATCTGCAAGAAATTGTTTTAATCCCTTCATTTGCCTGTCTGTATGGCCTTTTTTATCTTGCTGGAGAGTAAGGGATTCATTTGGTAGTTGGCTATCCTCATCTGAATCACCTTTTTGCCATTTATTCTTGTTAGTTTTACTGATTTTTTCTTGGTCTTTATATGATATAGGCACAATCGCTCCTTAATATATTAATGAAAATCAGATCCCAAGTTTAGCTTTTAAGTTTTCAATATTTTTAAAGAAGTTATTTTTGTCATATTTGCTTAAGTAAATATTAACTTCTTGATCTCTTTTAAATCTATTTAACTTTACGTTGGACATGTTTTTATTTATTTCAAGTAATTCTGCAATGAGTTTCTTTTGCTCACTTTCAGATAATATATTGAATTCATTACTTAATAATTTTTTTAGCTTATCAGCATTAATGGGCTCTTTTCCTCTGGAACTTAACCAATCTACTATTTTAAGTGCAGGTAATACGCCATTTCCTAAATCTGACTGATAAATATATCCTACAATTCCTTGGCTGGTTGATGTAATATCAATCAGAAACATATGTCCAAATCGGTGATCATTAACTAATGTAACATAGCTACTCGAATCGTTGAATTGACCAAGTTTTTCGGAAAATTCATTGCCGTTTATTTTTTCTTTTTTAAATTGTTCTACAGGATTAACGGCCTGTTCTCCTTCGGCCATTAATTTAAATATATTTTGTGCAGACAAGCCGCAAACCGGTTCAATGGGATCATAAGGGTTTACGCCAACAATATCTTTATAAGCTTCAAGTCCTCCGAATTGAGAAACATTCTCATCGATTGCTTTAAGTATAACATCAGAATTTCTATCGATGATTTTATCCTCCCAATTATCATACCAAAGTAATTTGTTTCCCTTGGGATCATTATGGAGTTTTATAATATCATCTATTAATTCTGTAGAATTTTCGTTATCGTTTTGGGATGATAATCTCCCTCTTAGTTTAGATGGCTTGGTGTGACAACCCACTTCCAGGTGCGAGTCTGTTGCTATATTTGCAGATTTTGCTGCATTTTTTGTTTCTGTTTTTCCACCATCTTCTTTAATATTTTCACTATATTCGTTTTGCATTATTTTACCTATAGAATGGAATGAATTCGATGAATGAATAGCATATGGATCAAACTAATATTTCACTATTTTATAACATGGAAAGCTGAAATAAATATATTAAAAATAATTAATTTTAATAAATAATGATTTGTTAGGTGAGTGATCGTTTTTTATTTTAGTATAAAAATAATTTTAAATCCCAATTAACTTATCAGTATTTTCTTTAGAAACAACAATGCCAACACTGTTTATCTTAACAATAGCCGCCTGGCT
>NZ_JBHFKZ010000101.1:0-4579 GCF_042879375.1 Photorhabdus sp. RM323S | reverse complement strand
TGAGGGGGATACCCCGGAAGACACGTTGCGCACCCTGATTGGTGCCTTGCGCAGTATCCGTGTTCAGCAGGCGGCACTGGAAAAACAAAACGCACAATTACTGGCGGACAATGAGAAATGGCGAAACGGCAGTCAGAGCATGACTGACCAGATTAACCAGGCGGTAGCGGGCACCCGTGAGGAAACAGAAAAGCAACAGCAGGTATTGAAAGCGGAGCAGCAAACGCTGTTCAGCCGACTTGATCAGTTGACCCGTCAGTTAGGCAATAAAAGCATGAGTACAAACACCCCTCTGGTTGAGCGTGATATTCCGCTGGGATTAGGATTGGACGATACCGGCCAAAATACGACCTCAGACGGGGACAGGCTGGTCTGGATTACCCCACAGGACGTGTTACCGGCTGACTCACAGGTTGCAATGAGCGGTCAACCAGCGACTCCCCGTTTTCCCGTGTCATTTCTGGAAGACAATGCATTGAGCCGTCAGAAACTGGAATATGACGGTATGACTGAAAATCAGCAAGCCATTACCGAGGGTGATACAAACGAGACTATCCGGCCCGTTTATACCCTGCCCGAAAATACGACGCTGGTCGGCAGCCAGGCGATGACGGCATTATTAGGCCGGGTGCCGGTGAATGACAAAGTCACTGACCCATATCCTTTTAAGATACTGATAGGTAAAGATAACTTGACTGCCAACGGCATTGAACTACCGGATGTGGAAGGCGCGATTGTTTCGGGCACAGCTACCGGTGACTGGACCTTGTCTTGTGTGCGCGGCAATGTCACCTCCTTAACCTTTGTCTTTGCAGACGGCACCGTCAGAACCGTGCCGAAATCGGATCATCGCACCAATGGCAGCCATCATGTTCAGGATAATCATGGCGGCAGTATCGGCTGGTTGTCTGATGATAATGGTATTCCATGTATCAGCGGGACACGGAAATCCAATGCAGCCAGTTACTTACCAACCTTATTTGCGCTTTCTGGCGGTACAGCGGCGGGTGATGTGTTGTCACAGAGTCAGCTTACCACCCAGACTAACGGTTATGGCGGTGCGACGTCATCACTGACCGGGGATGCCGGTAAAGCGGTTTTGGGGCAAGCAGCAGCCGGAGGATTTAAGGCCGTATCCGAATGGGTCAAAGCCCGTTATGGCCAAACTTTTGATGCCGTTTACGTAACACCGGGTGCCAGAGTAGCAGTGCACATTACTCAGCAAATACCGATTGATTATGAAGGACAGGGACGCAGGGTGAAATATAACTTTGGTCTTGGACAGGAGGTCCGTGATGGTTTGGACTGAGAAAACGAGTATGAATAAAGCGCGAAAAATAGTGATGTTGGTGGTGATAACGATCCTGACCGGTTGCAGCACGTCTAAAGAAGAGATGCTTCCACAGGGAGATAGCACAATGCTAGCTCTGTGGCAGGGGAAAGTCTCGTCGTCACGAATTACGATGGAGGCCCGTAAAACACTGCGCCGGGAGCTGAACGAACGGGAACAGCAGGCTACTCTGAATTACACGGAAAGTTATAGCCGTACGCAGGAAAATGAAATCAGTCAAACCTTCCCACGGCTACCCAATCCGGACATGGTGATGTATCTCTTTCCCCATTTGGTGGCGGGAAATTCGCCGGTGCCGGGATATAGCACGGTGTTTTCGTTTTACAGTCAGGTGCAGTACGCTCTGCCGGGTGAGCGGACGGTGGCATTGTGATGTGGTCGCTGTTGAATAAAGCCCGCTTGCGTAAACGGAGTAATCTATCGGAAGTTTTGGGTGAAACTGAGGTCATACTACCGTCGTCTTCCACCGTTGTTGGGCGTGAACCTTTGAGGCGGCCTAGCAAAATGACGCACGCTGATGAAGCGGCACTGTATAACCCTTCACCGTCTATCATTGATTATTTGCCCTGGGCAGAATACCTGAACGAGGAAAAGTGTCTGTTGCTGGATGACGGTCTGTCAGTCGGGGCGGTTTATACCGTCTCTCCGGTCCCGACAGAAGGACGCCCCGCTGCTCGTCTGGAAGAGATCCGTGACCAGGTGGAGGATGCGTTGCAGGACAGCCTGGAGGAAGAAGATATTTCTCCCTGGGTGGTACAGTTTTTTTGTCAGGATGAAGATGACTCGTCGTCATCGCTGATGCAGCTTCGTCAATATATCAAGCCCTGGGCACAGGGCACAGCCTTTACCGAAACGTGGCTGGCTGAGACTGAACGTCATCTGCGAAGCATTGCCCGGCCTGAAGGGCTGTTTAACGACACATTGGTTACCGGTCAACCTTGGAGAGGACAGCAACGCCGTACCCGAATGGTCGTTTATCGCTGGGTCCCGGCAGGCCAGAAGGATGCTCTGTCACCGGCAGCGTTGCTTAATCAGGTCTGTAACCGACTAACGGCCTCGCTGGCCAGCGCCGGCATTTTGTGTGAGCGACAAGATGGTGAACAGGTTCATCACTGGTTACTGCGGTTATTCAATCCCGCTCCAGATTGGATAGATAAAACGACGTTGTATCAGGCGGCTAGTTATGCAACCCCACAGGCTGGCGAGTGGAAGCCAGATAATGATTTCACTGAAACCTTGTGGTTTACCCCGCCGCGTTCTGACGTGAAAAACGGTGTCTGGTGGTTTGATAATATTGCCCATCGGGCGGTACCGGTTGAACGGCTGCGTCGCCCTCCAGAACCGGGAACGCTGACCGGTGAAATGGTCCGGGGTGAACATATCAATGCGCTGATGGATTTATTACCGTCAGGTACTCTTGTTTCATTGACCATTGTCATACAGGCGCAGGATACACTGGAGCGGGATTTCGACCGGTTGTCAAAAAATGCAATGGGAGAAAATACTGAATCAGGGCGAGTGCGTGCAGACGTAAAAGAAGCTAAGGCGCATCTGGGGCTGAGACATAAACTGTGCCGTTCTGCACTGACCTTTCTGTTACAGGGGGCTGATGTTGACGATTTGAACCGTCGGCATCAGCAACTGGTCGCAACCCTGTTGGTCGCGGGGTTGCAGCCGGTCAAGCCCGAATGCGACGTCGCGCCGTTAAACGGTTATCTGCGTGCCTTACCGATGTGTTTTAACCCGCAACGAGACAAGCATCACTGGTATACCCGGTTGACTTGGGTGCAGCATGTGGCTGGGTTGTTGCCCGTGACAGGGCGGGCGACCGGCACCGGTAACCCGGGTCTGAGCTTTTTTAACCGGGGCGGTGATGTGCTGACCTTTGATCCGCAAAATAAACATGACCGTACCCAGAATGCGCATCTGTTGTTGTTCGGGCCGACCGGGGCGGGGAAGTCGGCTACGCTCTGTGCGAGTTTATCGCAGCTGATGGCGGTGCACCGTCCCCGGTTATTTGTGGCGGAAGCGGGCAACAGTTTTGGGTTGTTTGCTGATTACTGTCAACGTCTGGGGCTGAGTGTCAACAAAATCAGCATTAAACCGGGCTGTGGGGTCAGTCTGGCACTGTTTGCTGATGCCCACCAATTGCTTCAAATGGCATCTTCTCAGCTGGATTTGGCGGGTGAAAAGTCGGCGGAGGAAATTGAAGACGACGGAGACGATGAGCAGCGCGATATTCTGGGCGAAATGGAAATTGCCGCCCGCATGATGATCACCGGCGGGGAGAAAAAAGAGGAGGAGCGTCTGACGCGGGCGGACAGGGGCATGATCCGCGAAGCTATCATGATGGCGGCAAAAGCGAGTGTTGACGATGGCCGACAGATGATAGCGGAAGATCTGCAAAAGGCATTGTCTGTGATTGCCCGGGACAGCCGGCGGGATGAACAGGGGCGATCATTGCGTACCGAACAGCGTCGTGCCCGTGCCGAAGAGATGGCGGGGGCGATGTCAATGTTCACCAGTGGTTTTGAGGGAGAATTGTTTAATCGTCCGGGAGCCCCCTGGCCAGAAGCTGATGTGACGCTGATTGACCTCGGTACGTTGGCGCGTGAAGGGTATGGTGCCCAGATGTCGCTGGCGATGGTGTCTCTCGTCAATACCATCAACAATAGGGCGGAGCGTGACCAGTTTGAGGACCGGGAAATTAATTTTGTGGTGGATGAGGCGCATATACTGACTACTAATCCGCTGTTGTCGCCCTACATGACTAAAGTGGTCAAGATGTGGCGAAAACTGGGCGCCTGGTTGTGGCTGGCGACTCAGAATTTGGCGGACTATCCGGATAGTGCGGAAAAAATGCTGAATATGGCGGAGTGGTGGTTGTGTCTGACCATGCCGCCGGATGAAGTCGAACAGATAGCGCGTTTTAAAAAGCTGTCTGAAGAACAAAAATCGGTGTTGCTGTCAGCCAGCAAACTCCCGGGCTGTTACACCGAAGGCGTGGTGTTGTCGAAGAAAGTGGAGGCGTTGTTTCGGGTAGTGCCACCCAGTGTCTATCTGGCGCTGGGTATGACGGAGAAAGAGGAAAAGGCCGAGCGCAGGGCGATTATGAAAGCGCTTCATTGCAGCGAATTGGATGCTGCCTTTGTGGTAGCGCGCAGGCTGGACCGTGCCCGAGGTCTGATATCTGGGGAAGAAGCAGATGGGCGTGATGAGGATCTCTTA
>NZ_JBHFKZ010000100.1:0-4580 GCF_042879375.1 Photorhabdus sp. RM323S | reverse complement strand
CTTTAACCCATCCCACGCTATGAAGCCAATCATAATCTTCATTTTGCGCGGCCCAGTCTGGAATATCTTCCTTGCCGTCTTCCCATAAATAGATATTTTCTCCTGTCGGTGTAGGTTTATTTTGATAAACTAAAACAGTGACAAAATATTTTAATTCAGCGGGTTTATAGTAGTATTGTACTTTTCCATTTTCATCAATATCACAATAATCAAATCTTCGAATAGTTTTTTCAATATAAGCCCAGCACTTAATTTCTTCTCCGACTTTGACGTCGGGATGTTCTGTGAAGTTCCAATCTATATTAAGCATTGATTTCAATTTGTCTGCAATCTCATTCAAAATTAAATAATCATCACAATTCGCAGTTCTTGCTAATTCTTGACATGCGGATATTAAAGACTCTGTATTGCTCATAATGACCTCTTCTTAATAATCATATTTTCACAAATTTCTTTAGCTCGATAGCAAGTGTCAATATCGAACCAGCCAAAATGACATTCACTTGTTTTGATTCCCAATTTATTTGCAAGCCAATTATAAGCATCCTTGCGACTAAAAGTAGCGCCGTTGAATTTCCATAACCTCTCAAAATATGGCTTGCATTGCTTCCGGGCATTGCGAGTTTCAGCGTCAGCGAGAGTGCCTAAGGGGATATTAGTAAAAGGGTGCATGCCGACGTATGCACCGCAGCAATTACATAAATAAGCCCATGGCCAATTTCCGAAACTTCTACCATCATATATTTCTTTGTGACTTGCTATTTTTACTGATGAGCCACAATAGTTACAGATATCTGGCGGGGGAAGTGGATTCTTTACTTTAAGTATTGCTTTGACACTCGGATTCCACGGTGTTTTCTCCATAATAAACCCTTTTTTTAATTAACATAACGATTTCCCACATATTCATTGTCCATTTCAGATAATAATTTAGTTCTTAACTCCGTAAGAATCTGTCTCTCTTCATGCGTGCTGCATGAAGTAAATGCAGTTGAATATTCGACATGATGCTTATTTAAGTCTTCATTAAACGAGATAAGAATTTCTAACTTCACAGCCATAAATCACCTCATTAATTTAATTTAATTTTTACATCTTTCAGGATTTCCAAGAATAAATACGCTATGAGTAAAGTCGTCGTACTTTACTCTTTTATCGATTTCTCTTTTTTGCTTTTTCCTTTTTTTATCTCTACAGCTCTGACATTCAATACAGCTACCATTAGACGCATATCTTAGCGTGTGCCCTCGCGGGCACGGATTACCGATATATTTATTCGGTTCCCTCATTTGTTGCATTTCCCATATTATTTAGTTCATCAACTTTATTTTGAGTTGTTTCGTGTTTTTCAAACCAGTCATCTATACTTGACATTCCATCACGTAAGCTTGCATAGATTTTCTTCATTTGGACCATTTGAGCGGGACGCATTGCTTCAACGCGACACTGTATACGTTTCTGAATTTGTTCACTGCTGACACCGAATTCATCCTTGAATACTGCGATCATCTTTTTAATTGCGTCTGGAGATGTATCAGCATTACTTCTGAGTGTCACATCACATTGATTAACGGCGGATTCAATAACGTCACCGGGTATCACTCCGAGAATGCATGCTCGTAATCGCCTTGAGCCTTGGTTCGCAACTATCTCATAGATATCCCGGGGATCTTCCAGCTTTTTCTTGCCGTTGCGCGTATATCTAACGTGTGGAACTGTGAATGTTTTAACTTGCCGTGTGTTTGTTTCAATATCCCACGCAAACGCTTCAACAGATGATTCGCCATTTTTTTGTTCAAGCTCGCGAATGCCAAACTGAATATTTCCCCAGTTTTGTGCGACAGCTTCAGCTAGTCTAATACTGGGTCCTGTTACTTCAGCGCCGCCCCGCGAATATGAGTAAAGCGCGCTTTCTGCAAGAGTGGGGCGAGTACATGCTTGTAATATTCTATCCATTGCAATAATTGGGTCACGCGGAAACTTTTTAGCGATCACCAGAGCGGCTTGTACTTCTTGTATTGCGCGCTGTTGCTCAACGGCAACCATCCCATTTCCCGCTTGTGCTTGTTGTGCATTAGAGCTAAACGGGTTAATAACACTATTATTCATCTCTCCTCCGTGCCCATTCAGGGCGTTGAATCACTTCGAAGCCTAAACCGAAATTCCCTTTAGTTTGGCATTCATGATATTTATTTAAATCCCTTTTGAATAAGTTAAAGCCTATTTCTCTGTCGTAATGATCTAACACGAATAAGCGAACCGGGTATTTACCACAGTCAATAGATTCACTGACAGCAAGAAAACAAAAAGTAGGAATAGTTCCATTTGTATGTTGTCGATATCCTTTTTAACATCAAGAATAATATCTTTGTCGGGTATTAGTTTATCCGGCCTAATTCTGCATAGTTCACTTGTTTCCGGGTCATTCCAGTAAACTGATGACTCACAAAATCCTTCGTATTCTAAAAGCTTCCTTGCTCCTGGATGAGCCATAACACTCTCACGCATAATTTTTAGCTTACGATGTTGCTCGTAGTCCATGACTGTTTTCTTTGTATCAGCACACTGTTTAAGAAATTCCTTTTCATCTGCTTTCCCTGCGTTAGTTCTTCTATTAAACTCGGGAGCCTCGATAAAACGATTATGAAATTCATCAGGCTCTAACAATAAACAATGAAGCGCCGTTCCCATATCAAGAGCGTTCCTTTTCTCTTCATCCTCTGGAGCGCCCTTGTTCCATAATAAAAGTGCTGCTTCCTTCGCGATCATGTCTAATTGCGACTTACTAACACCGGCTCCGGAATGATAATCTTCGTTTGATATGTCATAATAAATACCGGGTTTCATTGTTTACCCCTTTTGCTTTACTACTAATAAACATGCGGAATATAAAAAATCACTGAGCAAATTCATTGCCTCAATATTATCTTCAAATATATTGCCGAAATATTTATTTGTTATGTCTGAGAATAGCTTAGTTGATTCGAGCGGAAGTTTATTGTAAATAGTCTCAGCGTCCATGCTTTGTTGTTCTAATATAACTTCCCTGTAATGTTCCTCTTCCAGCCTTTTTTCTTCAATTTCATCATAAACGGCGTATGGACTCATATTATAAAGCCTCGATTTTATAACCCATATTCTCGAAATATTCCTTTATTTCATTGAAGCAAAGATTAGAGTTGCCAATAATTTCGTTAGCAGTCCCTTTTGTTATGAAATATCCATCTTCAACTTCAATTTCATATCCTTTATTTTTTGTAAAGCTCTTAAAGGTGTCACAATAAATCTTAAGCATAATTATCTCACGAAAATTAAAATGATTGTTGAAAAGAGAATTAAACACGATGGATATAACATAGCGAAGAGCCACTCTTTAATCATATTCATATGCTAGTCTCAGATAGTTCATAGCTATTGACCATGTTATTTGACTTTCTATACTTTGTGCTATTCTTGCTTCACATTGAGCTAGATTGAAAAGTTGTTTATTTATTTTCATGACATACCCCTTTAGCCCTCCACTGGCGTTACTACCACTTTATTAAAACTCACCCCGGCTTATTTTAATTAATGCATCATTATGTTGTTTTGTAGCAGCTGCTGTTAGATGAATCCTGCCATTTTCTAATAACTCGATGTCCTTTTCGTCACGTGTCCAATTTACTGAGCCTGACCACCCCGTCACATAGTATTTTTGCCCCTCTTTTAGCTCATAATCAATCGGCTTTGGAAAACTGACTTTCCCGATTGTGATCATTTCCGGCTTGCGACGATACAGAGAATTAATGTTCCAATCCGGATTTGAACGAAAAGTTCTCCATTCTTCATCAGCACATAATTGTTCCCATAGCAACCAAGGTTGATCGGTTCTCGAAGCATCGAGCGCATATTCAAGCATTGAATCAGCGTGCACGTGTCTTTTATTGTCTGACATTGTTTATTCCTCTCTTGGTATGCCAATCATTTTATTTAAATCTTCAACTTTTACTGACAATGAAGTATTTGTAATTCTCACTTCTTCGGAGGGAATTAAATCTTTCGCTTCCGGCCAGACTTCAATAAGTCGCTTTGTTGTTGTGACTGAATTTAAAATAGCGTAAACGTTATTTATTATTTCAGTGTGCTTATTGTTTATCTCAATTGCTTTTTTTTCTATCTCTGTGAATCGGATAGAGAGCTCATGATATGCTGGAAAGAGACAATGGCTTTTTGTTGGTGTCATTAACTGAATGCTTTCTCCCGAATCATCTTCACCGTAGTACAATTTTCCGGACTGTAACCCACCAAATGCTGCGTATATACCATCTTCAAGATCATCATAAATGCGAATATGGGGGTTAAAATTAACTTGTAACTCTTTAATACCTTCAAGCGCTTTATTATATACGCAATTATAATATTTGACTTTTTCTTCTCCTCCCAGAGCGACAATTCTGACATCTTTTGCCAGCTGGTCCCTTTCCCTTCCCAATTCTGTATGTAATTCGGGTATTCCAGCAAATAACAAAGCATTATTAACTATTTTTTTCTTTAAATCTTTTGTTAATTTTTTTGACATTATTTAATCCTCTATTTAATTA
>NZ_JBHFKZ010000099.1:0-4589 GCF_042879375.1 Photorhabdus sp. RM323S | reverse complement strand
TCGGGGCGACGTGACTGAGCATAAAAGCTCCGTTGCGTGAGATCCTGCGGATAAGTCACCAATATGCCGTGACCCAAATCTTTCAAAAGTTCAATAAACCCTTTCTGAGCCGCCTGATAACATTTCAGATTCAACGAGAAAGCGTTATCGTGTTCCTCAATCGATACCGGCCATTGCACAGCAATATCGCCGGTAGCCACACCACCTTCAATAGAGTGCCAGGAAATAGCGTAATGCGTCTCCTGGGCTAACAACGCCCAGGAAGTGGCATGACTGCCCGCATAACGTGGCAAAGGACTATCATGATAATTAAAAGCGCCGCCGCGAATCTGTCCAATTAGCGACACCGGTAAGATGATTGGATTGACGATGGAGAAAAGCCAATCGACAGGATGTAACGTGATTTGTTCTTGTAATGTATCAACCGAGTTCACACAAACAATCCCTTGTCGAGCCGCCCACGTTTGTAGAACCGTATCAGTAGATAGCATCGCTTGTATGATATGCCCGGCGGCCTGAATTTGCTCGGCGCAGAACACCGCAAGAGTCGTCCCCCCCACCACAACGCACGTGCGTGATAGAATCGATGTATCATTTATATTATGAGTTATATTTTCACATGACATCTGAGAGAGAGTTTCGGCTTTAAGAACATTTTCCTCTGTAGTAACATTACCTTTCATCTATTACCTCAACGAATCTGTTGAAATTTGAGAATTGTCATTCCTGACAACCATCACTAATATTTCTTTCTTACTTCTTGCCCCAAAAAATAAAAACAGACATATCTGACATTAACTCAAGACACACAGATGCTGTGCCATCACCTGGTTAATAACAGCCAATTAACAATCCTTCAATACTAATTTATTTGACAATGGAAAAAATAACCCAATTCATTGTAAAAATAGAACACGACATTCTTGTTCCTACGGAAAAATTACAAATGACAATTAACTTTATCATATATTATTTTGTAATAACAAAATAACGTTAGCAGCATAACAATTAACGCGATAAAATATTGATTGCAACCGAACGCATTCCAGTCAGATCGTTCTTTAATGCGATTTTTCGAACGTCTAGCGATATTTACTAATACGTAATGCAAGCTGGGACAGAGTTTAATATTATTCAATTTTCATATACCTGCCAACATATACATTTAGACTTTTCTCCATCACTTTTCCACTCTTATTGCCTATCCCATAGGGCTATTTTATTTGCCATTCTTTATAATAAAAAGCGAACTTAGTCAACGTTCAGACAAAAGCAATAGCTTTCGCACGTACTTTAGTTCTATGCCAAGGACAGACGAATCGAGTCGTTCTCACGTATTATATGTACATGCTGGTTTTTGCACACTGTCCATGTTAACCCTTTATTCACAAGAACGGCAAACGGCTATTAATCCCAATTAGGTATCCTCTTAATTATCTCGAGTTATTTACAATAAATCTAATATGACCCAAATCGAAATCATGAAATGAAGGATAATTAAATCAACCTATATCATCACCAGAAAACACATTGCCATTATTAAGTCTTCTATTATTCTTATCAAAATAAATATTTTCAATAATTACTCTACAACTAAATACACAGTCGAGATACCCTGGCAATCAAAAAAATAAAATAAAATTAACAATATAATTAGATATAGATCACATAATAGAAAATAACAACAATAACGAAGAGATATATACCCGTACTCATTGAAGATGCTTGATTTTATACGAAATGGAGATCATTATTCTCACTATGAAAATATTTATCACGTCAGAACAAAAAATCAAACTTGAACGTCTTCACGACACCACTCGTGATGGGCAAGTACGAGATAGAATAAAAGCCATTCTTCTGGCTTCTGAAGGCTGGAGTTCTGTGATGATAGCCCAGGCATTGCGACTCCATCAGACCACCGTTGACCGCCATATCCGTGATTACCTCAATCGAGGTAAGCTTAAATCTGATAATGGGGGCTCTGATAGTTTACTTTCTTGAGAGCAAACTGATTTTTTCATCAACCACTTATCTCAAAATCTTTTCCATTACACACATGAAATCGTGGCCTATGTTGCTCAGCTCTGGAATATGACCTTTAGCATTCCCGGCATGAATAAATGGCTACACCGTCAGGGGTTTTCTTATAAAAAACCTTGTGGGATCCCTCATAAATTCGAGGCGGAAAAACAGAGACAATTTATTGAATATTATGAACATCTTAAAGTCACAGCGAAAGATGAACCTATCCTCTTTCTTGACGCCGTTCACCCGACTCAAGGCACCAAACTCGGTTAGGGTTGGATGCGAAAAGGCGAGAGAAAAACAGTAAAAACAACAGGCAGCCGAACTCGCCTGAATCTATTGGGCGCACTCAACCTCAATGCCATCGGGAGTACGGTGTTCCAGGAATATCAGACTATCAATGATTACAACATTTGCTGTTTTTTCAATGAAATAAGAAGGTCTTATCCTGACTATCATCAAAAAATTCATCTTATTGTGGATGGTGCAGGCTACAACAAAGCTCATCTTGTGAAGGATTGGGCTTATGTTAGCAATATTGAATTACATTACCTTCCGCCATACAGCCCAAATTTAAACCCGATAGAGCGATTATGGAAGATCATGAATGAACATGTTCGAAATAACCGTTATTTCGCTAATAAACATGAATTTCGAGACAAAGTATTCAAATTTTTCACCACAACGCTACCTGATATAGCGGACTCGCTGATGTCTAGAATTAACGACCATTTTCAGGTGCTAAAAACTGCATCTTGAAGTTTCTTGGGTATATATTGTGATTTCATAATAGCCAAATTACTCATGACATTGAGTTCATCAGACATGACAACCTCAGGGTAGGAAGGAGGTGAAGCGTTACAGTTAAATAAAGAAAAATAACATCTTCTGATGTTGCGAATTTGTATTAGGGGATGTAAGCCGGACAATGGCATTCGGTTAAGCTCTCATAACTGGGCTCCATAAGAATTCCATCGCGTTCTGGGTTTCATCGATTTTCGTGGATAGTGCCTCCCTGGTCTCATCCGTTGGATCATTCTTGCCATACGTGTGTGGAGTATGTAATAAAATGATTTTAAATGTTTTTTTTCCTGTATTAGCACTATCTCTTGATCATATTTCATAGATCAAGAGACTTGGACAGTAAATAACCTTCAAGGATGGTTTGTAACATGAACCATCCTTCCCACAGCCTTTCCCATCCCACTCGGCCATTTCGTTTTGAGTCATACCAACCCGCTAGTTTTCCCAAATTAATATAGGCCCAGTAAACACTTGGCGCTGTCTTAGGGACCTTTTTCTTTTCTTGCTTTACCCACAATAACTTCCACGCTAGCGGGTTTAATAGCGTTTCACAACTCTGTTTTTCCGCCTCTGAGCTATTGAGACCCACATAGCGCAATTGATGAACACGCACGGCGATAAGCGCTATTTTTTCCAGATTTTCTTTACGTTGCATCCGCAGCGCTTCTGCCTGTGTCCCGCCACTTTTCCACGCTTTGTGAAACTCTTCAATGAGCCAGCGTTTTTCATAGTAGTCCAGAATACGGTGGGCATCTTCTTTACCTTTTACCGGCTCCGATGTCAGAATGTGCCAGCTCAGCTCCTTGTCGTTATTCGTTTCCTGGCAACTCACATAATACAGTGGTATCGGCTCCCCTCGTTTATTGGCCGGCATTTTGAGCGTGACAGGGGCGTAACGGACGTTGCAGAGAGCTTCACGCGCCTTACGCCCACCTCGTTGTTTAACCTGAACGGTTCTTTTATCTGCGGGCTGCAAAGATTCACTGAACAGATAAAGTTTATTTGAGCTTTGTTCAATGCAACGGCTTTGCATTGAACGCACAATAAAACGCTGCTGATGCGTGATTTTATAGGTCAGATAGTCAATAATGTCTGCCTCGCGATCACAAACTGAAATGACCTTATTCATATCACTGCCAATACGGGTTTCTGTTGCCTGAGAGGCGCGTTCCCACTTATAACTTTCCTTGTCTTTATACGGCCGGGAAGCCCGTTGCGCTTTCTTGCCATAATGACTCAGCTCTCTCGTCCAGCGTGTTTGTTCAATCAGGCCAATGACCTGTTCTTCTCTGGGGGCAAAAAGCAAAACGGAATGGGCATGCAGGCCTGTGGCACTTTTTCGTGATGCGGTATACCCCATTTCATCCCGAACCGTCTGATGAGTGAACTCCAGTGAGGTTGTATCTTCCAATGCCAGCAAACAGTCATAGGACTTAGCTTGTTCAGCCGTTGCTGCAAATCCGGCCGCTGCGTCAATGGCCCGGTTACGCGTAAATCGATAAGCGGCTTCAATATCCGCAGGTGTTTTGAGTGATTGCACAATAGATTGCCCGATATGGTTGACTAAAGAGGCAGTGAATTTGATAAGACGCTGGGTTCGTCGGCTATCGCCAAAATTTGCGCGAGAAAAAGTCTCATAAGCCCATTGTTCTGCGTGAGTTTGGAACATTTTACCGTACCTCAATGAAATAGTTATTACTAAGATCAGCAAAATAGAAAAAGATTCAAAAAAATCCCCTGATTTTTTATCAGGGGAT
>NZ_JBHFKZ010000098.1:0-4705 GCF_042879375.1 Photorhabdus sp. RM323S | reverse complement strand
CCCCGGTGCGGCGAAATATTCATTATCTTGCTGTAATATTGCTACTTTTCTTATTCTTGACTGAATAGAGAAAAGTATTTGATAAGCAGTGACTACCTGTGATTTCTGGCTTATCGTTACTCTTTAAAGCAATAATCAGGTTTGCCAAAACATCAGTTTCATCGACTGGCTTAATAATTGAATCGATAATTTCATCAACTGAGCGCTGATTACCTTCGGCCTCTGCTGCTTTACGTGCAATCAGTTCACCTCTCGCAATATAGCGGCGGAGCTTCGAATTCGTCTTACCTGTGCGCGGTAAGTAAGTGATCCTGTTCATTTGATTACCCTCATCAGTAAGTTTTGGTGGTGTTGTGATTGCTACGTTGCGGCCCTATCACAGTTGCGCCTCCCGCAGTCCTGATACAGTCTCATCTGTGAATGAGTTGACTGATTACTTTTAGGCTCAGTCACAACACCCCAAAACTCACTTCGAGTATTTCCCACAATGGCGGGAGCTTATTTGTTAAAGAGCGAAACATCCTTATTGGTTGCTTTTCCTAAATATCAGCCTTCTAAGCTAAAAAGCTGGTATTTAAGGCCCCTTGTGGGGCTATATTCAGTTACTTCTTGAATCCCATCATGCGAAGCCAGCTATTTAATTCCGCGCGGCTTTTGAAGATCGTAGTGCCTAATTTTCCACCATTTTCACAAGACCAGTCGTGCCAAACTTGTACATTCGCTTTGTATTGAGTAACTCGCCCGCTGTAGCCGTTCTGTACAAGATATTGCTTGCCTGTGTATTTATCGACGTACATTGTTGCATTGTTGTATGTGCTCATGACCTTTCTCCGTTGCTTATGATGTTTCTTAGCACTTGCGAATCATCTACCTCTTCATGTGCCGGTAGCGGCTACTTCGTGGGCTTTCCTTGCCTGTTTGCTGTGTGCCTTTGATGTGATTAATAATACTTGCGGTATTAATTTAATGCAATACCTGCGGTATTTAAAAATGATGAAAAATTAGTATCATTATGATTTTAAAATGAATTTATTTTGAAAAAAATTTTCTAGGGATGGGGTTTTGGCTAGCTTGGTGGGGAGAGGGCGTAAAAAGCCCCCATGGGAGGGCTAATTATTGTTTGATACTGAGAATTTCGTAAATCTTATAAATTGCGAAGAACAAACTAGGCAGGCCCAAGATCCAGAGGATTATACTTAAGCGCATATCCTTCAATTTTCCATCAAAAGACACCTTCTGATTTTCAATGGTTGATTTCAATTCAGAACCTTGCAAGGCTAGTGCTGATTCAAGCTTGTTTGATTGTAAAATTATAGCGGACTCCAATTTAGATGTCTGCAAGTCAATCTTACTATCCAGTTTAAGCATTGTTTCATTTAGGCGAGACAATGTAGACTCAATAGAATCAACTCGTTTCTCTAGTTTTTCCATGCGAGCATCCATATCTACCTCTCTATGGCTAACATTGTCGCTATTCTTGATAATAACACTTTTGTTTTTATCGGCAAATTCAATATTTGGAACTGCATTATACGCTATTGGCTTGGCATCTATGATGCTGTATACGGTAGCCAATTGATTATCATTCACTATGATGACACCTTAATCGTTATCTTTATGATCTTTCATCCAAGATCTTATAGAGTTTGTCCAGAATAGTTGAATATTCCCACATGATAGGCAAATTCTACCGACACACTCATGCGCTAAGATTTTTGATGCATCTTTTGACATCACATTTAATGTTAGTGATTGACCTTTCTCAACAGCAACAACCCCAGACATAGTTGGTTTACTACATGCGGGGCATGTATGACTGACTTCTTTGTCTTCTAGATAGTCAAAAAAATCCTTCATAGATATTAAATTATCTGTATCTACATGGGGCTTAAAATCTTTAATTTCATTTTTTTTATGCTTTTTATCGCTCATCTCCATTCCTTTATTAAAAATATGACAAACGTAACAATTTCATGAGTTAATATTTGCACTTGTAATTTATATCATTAACCTGCTTTACTGCCCCTCTTCGCCAGCATTTCTGCGAAAATTGCATTAAAATGCGCTGCTTTTGCTTTTGTCTCGCGCAAGACGCGCTGTGCTTCATCTCTTGGTAGATTGTCAAAAGCTTTAAGCAATTCTTCTTGTTCGGGCGTTAAGTATCTTGCTGCTTTTGTTAACTCTTTTTTTTCATTATTGCCAACACATGTTGTTGACAATTCTGTGATTTCAGCAGCTAGAGATGGGCTAAAGTCACAAATAGAAACATTCAATATCTTTGCAAAAGTTGATGCCACTTTTGCATTAAGTGCATTCCTACCGTTCAAATAATGGCCCACTGCACCCTGGGATATATCCATTTCATCGGCAATAGTTTGTTGACTAAGATTTAATTTTTTTTTCTTAGATTCGAAGATTGATTTTAATCTCATGCAGTCTTCTAACTGCTCTTGAGTCAAAGGTTTTTTCTTGTTCATTCCTTAATTTTAATACCGTAGTTATTAAATTGAAAATACCGCAGGTATTGCATTTTTGTAATACCGCCAGTATTATTTGTTTTATGGGTTACAAGGAGAATTAAAAGTGAGAACAATCCCATTATCGGAATACGTGCTCGAAAAGGGACAAGCCAAGGCAGCAGATGAGATTGGTTGTCACCAAACAGCCGTAAGTAAAGCACTACGCACGGGTAGAAGTATTTTCGTTATTCAATTCCCAGATGGTCGAGTAAAGGCTGAAGAAATTAAGCCATTTCCAAACC
This sequence comes from Photorhabdus sp. RM323S, assembly GCF_042879375.1. NCBI lineage: Bacteria > Pseudomonadati > Pseudomonadota > Gammaproteobacteria > Enterobacterales > Morganellaceae > Photorhabdus > Photorhabdus sp. RM323S. The sequence goes on along the minus strand of NZ_JBHFKZ010000098.1, from coordinate 1,944 downwards.
AAGTAAGTAAATAAACAACCGCGCGAGCCGGTATAGCTCGCCCGCTCTTTAACAATCCGCCTCCCCGCCACTGTGGGGATTCCTCGCATAAGCGGGGAGCGTAGCCCAACTGGGCTATAAATTTAATTTTATTTAGGAAAGTATGACGTATGGATATCGCAATTGAACGCAAAACAAGAGAAATCGAGTCGCGAATACGAAAGGGGATCATCATCACAGGGCCAAAGCATGTTGCTGATGCCTGCGGAGTGCATCAATCACAGATAAGCAGATGGCAGGCAGAAGAGACCGGCTTTGTTACAAAAGCCGCTAAGTTGCTTGCTGCAATCGGTTTTGATGCCCCGGTAAGCGAAGTAGTGATTCACGGAGAAGAAACAGCACAGATAGCTAAAGCGTTGCAAGAGATGCTATCTCACTTAAGAGAAAAAGCCCCGTCTGTTACAGCAGATGAGGCTAATCAAATATGAGTCAAACGGGGGAGCTCTCATTTCCCCTATACCACTAACAACAATAGCGAGGCAATCATGACAGAGAAGCCAATTATTTTCAACGGTGAGATGGTCCGGGCGATTTTGTCCGGGCGGAAAACTCAAACACGGCGGCCTGTTAAGCCGCAACAAAGCAATATTCTAAGTCGTTGTCCTTGGAAAGTGGGTGATCGGCTGTGGGTACGTGAGACCTGGGCTCATTATCAGACTATTAATTATCGCGTTTGCGCGAATGGCTGTTCATTTGGCGAAGTAAGTGATGGTCTTGCGGCGTATCGGGCAGACGGATACGAGAGTATTAGCGACATGAAAGATCACATTCGACTAATGTCGGAATGTGATTTTGAGTGCGTCGAGGTTCGTGATGACAAATGGATACCGTCAATTCACATGCCACGCTGGGCCTCACGCATCACGTTAGAAATCACAGATATTCGTGTCGAGAGGTTGAATGAAATCAATGAAGAGGATGCCATTGCAGAAGGAGTAACAGCGAGAATTTGTCCCGGTCACGAGAATATCATGCATCGCGTTGCATTTCGTGAGCTGTGGGAGTCCATTTACGGCAATGATTCATTTAATGATTCATTTAATGATCGATGGGTATGGGTCATTGAGTTTAAGAAAATGGAGGCACTATGAACACAGCGGAGGTAATTAATTTTCCCGCCCCCCGCAGGGAGGTTGTTAAAGTGGCTGATGTTGAAGACGGATATACGAGGATAGCCAATGAGTTATTGGAATCTATAGCGAGTTCGGATCTGACGGCCAGACAACTGAAAGTAATACTGGCAGTCATCAGGAAAACTTACGGCTTTTGCAAGAAATCCGATCGCATTGCCGATTCTCAAATAGCAGAAATAACAGGTCTATCAAGACAGAATGTGAACAAGGCAAAAAACGAATTAATTTCAATGAGATTACTGTTTGTTGACGGTAATAAAATTGGGATTAACAAGTTAATATCGTGTTGGGAGACTCAGTCTAGAGACAGTGTCTCTAATTTGAAGACAAAAAATGTCTCTAACTTAGAGACAAATGATGTCTCCAATGTAGAGACACACAAAAGAAATATATTAAAGAAAAAAGAAAAGATCCCCCTTACCCCCGTGGGGGATGAAAATCTCGCTCTCGAAATATTGGATTATTTTAACAAGCTCACCAGTTCAAAATTTCAATCAACGGCTCCATTCCTGAAAGCGCTATCCACAGTGAAGAGCAAGGGAGTGTGCTACACGGCTGATGAAATCAAGCTGGTTGTCGAATGGTCAGTCACCCAATGGAGATATGGCGATAAGCTTAAGCCAGAGAATTTATGTCGCATGAAACGATTTGACGGTTATTTGTCTGACGCCATCCGCTGGAAAGAGCGCACTGATAGAAACCCTGTTGATTGTCCGCACGCTGAGTTAATCAATTTGTGGAATGCAAAAATACCGGATCGCAGTATCGACAC
>NZ_JBHFKZ010000097.1:0-4832 GCF_042879375.1 Photorhabdus sp. RM323S | reverse complement strand
CGCTCGCGTTGTTCTTTGTTGTCAGTCAGTAAACGGTGGGTGTCCACCGTCAGAATAATCCCGTTGAGGGGCTGACGCTGACGGTTTTCAGTCAGCCAGGTGAGCAGGGCTTGCCACAGGCGGGCGGGCAACTGAGGCTTACTGGCGTCTGCCGGCGATATCTGATCGATAAGCAAGCCGTCCGGGTCAATGATGACCGCTTTCTCCCCCAGCCAGCAGCGCAGGTGCAGGGGCAGAGCCTCTTCCCCCTGATGGCGGTCCGGCAGGGCAATGTCAGTCAGTTTGTAGCCTTCCTGGATCAGTGTGGTTTTGCCGCTGGCGGTGTTGCCCAGCATCAGGTACCAGGGGCGCTGGTAGAGGTAATTCCAGGTACCGAGATGGCGCTGTAACTGGTCTTTCCAGTGATTAAGGTAGCTGTCCTGATGCGTCATATCGGCCAGGACCGGATCGATCTCCCTCAGCTCAAAATGAATTCTGCCTTGCGTTTTATTATTGACAGGGTTTAACCTGTGATTAAAAGTCATTTTTATCACTTTAACCCCTGCTTTTCGTTAAGTTTAATCATCATTGGATTACGCTTAATGAACGCTAATCATATCCGCTTTTTATCTTTATTGGCGCTGTTAAATAACCGGCGAGAAAGCGCTTTAATATCTGTTTATTCGGATAATGTTATTTTACGTGCGATTTATTTTCAACTTTGGATTTAATGAGTATAAAGTTTTAACCGTTTTTTTACTCCTTTTAACACCTGATTTTTGTTAGGTTTAATCATCATCGGATTACGTTTAATGAACGTTAATTATATCCACTTTTTATCTTTATTGGCGCTGTTAAATAACCGGCGAGAAAATGCTTTAATACTCATTTATTCGGATAATATCCTTTTACGTACGGGTTTCTTTTCAACTCGCTATTAACGGCTAATGATTTTCGATGAAATGCTATTAATGGTTATTTTTAAAGGTGGCATTTATTAAGTTAAATCCGATTTTGATATAAAAATTTTAATGCTTTGGTATTCGCGTTTTTAAATGATGATGACAGTTAACCTGTTATCGGAAGTTGTTTTTTTACTCGATGGATTTAATGGGTATAAAGTTTTAATCGTCATTTTTACCCCTTTTAACACCTGTTTTTTATTAAGTTTAATCATCATCGGATATCGTGTTTTATGTTTAACGAACGCGGATTATATTCACTTTTTATCTTTTCTGATGCTGTTATGGTAAAACGTTTTAATATCCGTTTATTCGGGTAATATTATTTTACGTGCGATTTCTTTTCAATTTTAGATTTAATTAGCATAAAGTTTTAACCGTCGTTTTCACCCCTTTTAACACCTATTTTTTGTTAAGTTTAATCATCATTGGATATCGTGTTTTATGTTTAATGAACGCGGATTATATTCATTTTTTATCTTTTCTGACGTTGTTAAATAATTGGCGAGAAAACGCTTTAATATCCATTTATTCGGGTGATGTTATTTTACGTGCGATTTCTTTTTAACTTTGGATTAATGGTTAATGATTTTCGATTAAATTCTATTAATGGTTATTTTGAAAGGTTGTATTTATTAAATTAAATCCGATTTTGATATAAAAGCTTTAATACTTTGGTATTCGCGTTTTTAAATGATGATGACAGTTAACCTGTTATCGGAAGTCGTTTTTTTACTCGATGGATTTAATGAGTATAAAGTTTTCACCGTTGTTTTTATCCCTTTTAATACCTGCTTTTTATTAAGTTTAATCATCATCGGATATCGTGCTTTATGTTTAATGAATGCGGATCATATTCACTTTTTATCTTTTCTGATGTTGTTAAATAACTGGCGAGAAAGCGTTTTAATATCTGTTTATTCGGGTAATGTTATTTTACATGCGATTTCTTTTCAACTTTGGATTAACGGTTAATGATTTTCGATTAAATACTATTAATGGTTATTTTGAAAGGTTGAATTTATTAAGTTAAATCCGCTTTTGATATAAAAAGTTTAATGCTTTGGTATTCTCATTTTTAAATGATGATGACAGTTAACTTGTTATCGGAAGTTGTTTTTTTACTCGATGGATTTAATGGGTATAAAGTTTTAACCGTTGTTTTTATCCCTTTTAACACCTGCTTTTTGTTAAGTTTAATCATCATTGGATATCGTGTTTTATGTTTAACGAGCACGGATTATATTCATTTTTTATCTTATCTGATGCAGTTAAATAACTGATGGAAAAACGCTTTAATATCCGTTTATTCGGGTAATGTTATTTTACATGCGATTTCTTTTCAACTTTGGATTAACGGTTAATGACTTTCGATTAAATGCTATTAATGGTTATTTTTAAAAATGGCATTTATTGCGTTAAATCCGTTTTTGATATAAAAGATTTAATACGGCGGCATTCGTGTTTTTAAATGATGATGACAGTTAACCTGTTATCGGAAGTCGTTTTTTACTCGATGGATTTAATGGGTATAAATTTTTAACCGTTGTTTTTATCTCTTTTAACACCTGCTTTTTGTTAAGTTTAATCATCATCGGATATCGTGTTTTATGTTTAACGAACGCGGATTATATTCATTTTTTATCTTTTCTGACGTTGTTAAATAACTGCTGGGAAAGCGCTTTAATATCCATTTATTCGGATAATATTATTTTACATGCGATTTCTTTTCAACTTTGGATTAATGGTTAATGATTTTCGATTAAATGCTATTAATGGTTATTTTTAAAAGTGGCATTTATTGCGTTAAATCCGCTTTTGATATAAAAGGTTTAATGCTTTGGTATTCGCGCTTTTAAATGATGATGACAGTTAACCTGTTATCGGAAGTCGTTTTTTCACTCTATGGATTTGATGAGTATAAAGTTTTAACCGTTGTTTTTATCCCTTTTAATACCTGATTTTTATTAAGTTTAATCATCATCGGATATCTTTTTTTATGTTTAATGAATGCGAATTATATTCACTTTTTATCTTTTCTGATGCTGTTAAATAACTGGCGAGAAAGCGCTTTAATATCCATTTGTTCGGGTGATGTTATTTTACGTGCGATTTCTTTTCAACTTTGGATTTAATGAGTATAAAGTTTTCACCGTTGTTTTTATCCCTTTTAACACCTGCTTTTTGTTAAGTTTAATCATCATCGGATATCGTGTTTTATGTTTAACGAACGCGGATTATATTCACTTTTTATCTTTCCTGACGTTGTTAAATAACCGACGATAAAACATTTGATACCCATCTATTTGGATAATATTCTTTTACGTACACCTTCATCGGTACAGGTAATTTCCGTCAGCTGCCCGCTCAGGTTATAGCCCAGAGTCAGCACCGGCCCGTCACTGGTGAATGCATACCCGTCTGGGGTATGCAGGGTGACGGAGTGCGCGTTGTCGGGCTGGAGTGAAACCGGCAAGACGGCGGGCAGTGTCTGGCAGGGAGGTTGGCGCATTTTGTTACTGTCGGCAATCCAGTCACGGAAAGAGGAAAAATTCAGCTGATGCTGTTCACAATACTGTTTTCGGGTCAGGTCACTGTGGTGCCATTGGGTCACATGGTGTTGTTTTTGCTCCGGGGTATATCGGCTACGGCTCATGGTGTCATTCTCCAAATGAGGATAAGGACGCAGTAGCGTGCATGGGCCGGAGGGGAAGGACAAGGTGAGTTCACCGGAGCCTTACGCTTAAACAGGCTGGCTTTGATATTGGTGGCACACTCACCGTTAAGATTATGGATGGCTGTCTGGTGCTGATCCCCGACAGCGACGACACCCGCACCATCAAACAACAGTACCAGCGCCAGCAAGATCAACTGAGTGAAATTAAGCTGCGGATGCGCGACCTGATTGGCGACTACAACAGCAACTAAGGGCAGGGACTGAGCGGCTCTTAAAATAACAAAGCCAGAAGATCACGCAGATCTTTTCTGGCTTTGTGTTTTATCCATACATTCTTTTTATATCAGAAACATAATCCCAGAAACGTTGGCATGCATCTTCTTCTTTTTCAAACGATTCTACCCAACTACGCGCACCTCTTTCTGCATGATAAACTAGCCAATATTCATCCTCATAACTAAGGCAGATCCTATCATCGGGAGCACCTCCTTCTAATGAATAGTATGATGATGAGATCTTATTCTCTTTTAAACGTTTTCTCAGTTCTTCTTTATTCATTGATACACCTATTAATCTAATGGTATGGGTTTCCCTTTTAATGTTTTTGACACTTTTTCCAATGAACCATTGTCAATTAATTCTTTTACCTTCGCGGGCAAGTCGTACTGTGTGCCACGCCCTGGATAACCAAACCAAGGAGCAATTTCACCAGCATCGACAGTTATTGGTTTTTTAACTACAAAAACAGAATAAGGTCTGCCATCACTTCCCGGCTTCAGCGCCCTTGCGCTATATGGAATACCTTCTGGAGAAACAAATGTGCCATAATCCGTACCATACCGATCAAGTCTTGTACCCGGCTGCAAGGTAAGTTTTTCAAATTTACCTTCGTAGAACCCTCGATTTGGTGGCCATTCTTTATACCACATGAAGTCTTTAAAATTAGAGGATTCTCTGGCTGCCTTACTTGCTGCTATATTATCAAGGACTTGTTGTTTATTTACCCCAGCATCCCCTTTATTCCCCGGACAGCCAGTTAACCCGAACGGATCTACCCAGTTAGCCGGATTATGCACGTAACTGTAAGGATTTACGCCGCCAGCTAACCCCAAAGGGTCAGGCGATAAGTACTGTCCCGTTTCCCTGTCGTAATAACGGAACCGATTATAAAACAAACCGCTCTCCGTGTCTTCATACTGACCACAAAACCGAAG
>NZ_JBHFKZ010000096.1:0-5100 GCF_042879375.1 Photorhabdus sp. RM323S | reverse complement strand
TCAGGCAGTTCGAAAGCTCAACGCCGCTATAAGGTCGGCTATACCAGCACCCGCCACGAAGACCGAACCACGGGCATGACCCGCTATTACAGCCAGCATCCCAGTTTGCACTTAAAAGGTAACTGGCTGGAAGCAGCGGGCTTTGCGACCGGACAGCCAGTGCAGGTCAGTGTTGAGCACGGACAGTTGATTATCCGGCTGGTTGAGAATGGCTGACGGCTAAAAAAGAGATCCCGGCTCAAGACCGGGATCAGTATTAGCTCAATCGTAATTGCTCAATTTCCCTATCTAACCAATTATGATGCTTTTCTATCAATGAGTGATAATTTTCTTCCGAATAATACTCAGATGGTGAAAGATTATTACCAACACCCTGGACTATATTCGGTGAATCTACACTATCCCCCCAAAGAACCCAAAACTCATTCAGCTTAAGGAGAGCATATACATAATCATCAGGTAACTCTTTGAACAATAAAAAATATAAAGCTATACATTTCCACTTTCTTTCTGATAATTGAAGGTTTACATTTTTTTTATCACATATAGCCTCTAAGTTATTAATTAATTCGCCAGTAATTTCTGTGCAAAAAGCAGCTTCAGATACCTCGGTCAAAAGAGCGTCAGTCATATCGAGTTTTGACAATTCACTACACGCAAATTCACTAATATTAGCAGCTGATAAATGACCAGCTGGATTTCCCTTAGCCCCAAGAAAAATCATTCCCCAATCAATTAATCCCATTTGATTAGCCAAAAAATACATTTCATTTATCATGGTTTTGATGGTACTCCATTAACTGTTCCTCCAGTGACAAACATTCTATGACTTACGCCATCTAATTTCGGATCTATTATCCACTCAAATCGTCCTTCAACCCCATTTAAACTCCCTGGCAATTGATAAAGAGTAGCTCCATTTTTCAGTTTCGTTTGTGTTGCTAAGCCTGCATAATTGTCGACAATATCATTGAACCCATGAGCTTTAGCTACTGAAGGAAATTCTTGTGTCGCTGTTGGCTTATTCCTATTTGAATAAACAGATATTTCTTTCCCATCAATATCAACAACAGTTTTGTTAGGTAGCTGATCTACTTTATTCCCACTACCTGTTCCCTTCTCACCAGTTCCAACCCTTGGATTATCTAATACGTCATTCTTGATGGTTTTTTTACTTGAAATGCTTCCTTTTTCATTAGGCAGCGACTTCCCATCAAACTTACCAACCGGATGCTCAACATTTGTCACCAGTCCCTGATTTTTCGGGTTATATTTCCCTTCTCCGGCACTCCATTGCGGAAGTAGGTTTTCCATTTTATTGCCACTCGAACTTTTAGCTAATGCCAAAAAGGTTTTCGCAGCCACATACTGAATCACTTTGCCTTCGTTGGTCGGAATGCCACTGGACACAATTTCAGCCGCTTTCTCCGGTGTCATTTTTTCATTGGACATCACCACATCCAACGGCACACCGAAGAAGTTCCCCCACGCCACAATCAGTCCTCTGGCTGGATCCTGGCCTTCGGGATGGGTGCCTCTCGCTTGCTTCGCCAAGGCTTCTGACAATTCATCCGGTGTTGCACCGTCTTGGAGCATTTTATTGGCTAATGAACCCTGCGCCTGTCCATAATTCGCCAGCCCACCAAAGTCACTGTGCTTCAAGAAGTTATTCTCAATGACAACGCATTCCATTGCGACGTTGACCGCCGGACGCCGATTTTCATAATGCCCTCAGTCAGTTACAACCCGTTTTTTCCCGTGCTGCTTTGTCGCCGAACCCAAAACCTCCTGACGCGCTTTTCGCCCCAGAAAGCCGGTTTTTCCCGCCGGGCCCTTGTCAGTGTGCATCTTAAAGGTAACTGGCTGGAAGAAGCCGGGTTTACCACCGGACAGGCAGTGAACATCACCGTTGAACGGGGGCAGCTGATTATCCGGCTGGTTGAGAATAATTGACCGCTAAAAGGAGATCCCAGCGCTTGGGCTGGGATCTTGAAGTTAACAAGGCAGTTGTTTGAGTAAAGTATCTATCTCATCTTCATCTTCTGGATGTAGTTGAAGATATTTTTCACAGGCTAATCTGACATATTCAAAACCAACAGATTCAGGCACGATAATTTCTCCCTCCCATACACCAAAAGTAATGCCATCAAAGTGATATTCAGGGTCTGGATCCTCAAAATCTGGAAAAATGCAATAGGTTTCATTAACACCACACCCATTTTTTTTCAGGATATACGGTAACGCCCATAAAAACTTATTTTGAAGATATAAAGAATTAAAAAACTCTTTCATCACCCATTCAGAATCGTTGTCAAAATCTACTTTTTCGAAAAGATGTTGATTGTTCATTATGCCACCGGGAAAAAGTTCATAACTCTACCTGTTTCTTGATCCAAATAAACTTGGAATTTAACGCCACCGGCTGACGATTCATACTCACGCACCCCCTGAGAAATGGCTTTTTCATAACCCTTAGAAGCAGCCTGTTGACCTAGTTCCAACATTTTTTGATCAGAGAAAACTTTCGGATCATATACTGTTTTCGTCAATACTTGTGCTTTATGTCCAGTGACATTTCCTGCCCTATCTTTTGATGGAATCTGATACTCAATTTGAGTAATGCCTTTGACGTTACTGGGTGTTTCACTGACAACCTTAATTCCTTGCTCCGATACCGTTCGCTTAAACACGTCAGCGTTGTGTGTACCACCTACTCCTTTTTTAGATATTCCATCAAAATCAGTCAGATGATGCTTTTGATTTAAACTAAAATTGATCCCATCTGGATAAGAATTTTTAGCCAGCCCCAAAAAGGTTTTCGCAGCCACATACTGAATCACTTTGCCTTCGTTGGTCGGAATGCCACTGGACACAATTTCAGCGGCTTTCTCCGGTGTCATTTTCTCATTGGACATCACCACATCCAACGGCACACCAAAAAAGTTCCCCCATGCCACAATCAGCCCTCTGGCTGGAAGAAGCGGGCTTTGCGACCGGACTGCCGGTGCAGGTTAGTTGAGCACGGGCAGTTGATTATCCGGCTTGTTGAGCAGAACTAACGGCTAAAAAGGAAGATCCCAGCACTTGGCTTGGGATCTTTTATCACTCAAGAATCTTTGTCTGGATTAATGTATAGATATCTTTCATCAACTTCTAACGATAATTCATTCACTATCTTAATTATTTGATGATATTCATCTTTTGTTATTTCAACGTCATAATCAGCTATATGATCACATAATGTTTCGAATGCTAGTACGTTTTCGGCATGATCTATATATTCCAAGTCATAATCAACAAGTGAAGGTTCTAATCGATCTTTCAATCCTTCCCCCAAAAGCCTTATTTTTTGGTTCACATGCATATTCATTACTCCTTATTTTATAGGCTTCAAGGTTGCTGCTGGTTTCGATACGTTATCTGGGAACGCAGTGACAACTTTACCATTTGCAGGCTCATAGATTACTCGCATACGAACACCATCACGAACTTCCCAGGCAACCCATCTAGCAGGTTTTCCAGATTTGGTATAAAGCCCGCCAGTTCCTGATTGTGCATACCATTGAGTTTTTGGAGAGGTCGCAATATCACCTATTTCATGAACAATTTTTTCTTTCGTCCAATTAGATGGGAACGTTGTTTTTCCAGGATTTCCTGGGAAAATATGACCACCACTTGTAGGACTATCTCCATAAAGTATATGTTTTTTCGCCTCAGGAGGGAGAATATCTACATAATCTGTACTTTTACCAACGCTTCCAACTGTATCTTTGTAAGGCAGTGATTTTGCGTCAGGTTTACTTGTTGGATTCTCAACGTTTGTAACTTTACCCTGATCTTTCGGGCTGAATTTTCCTTCTCCGGCACTCCATTGAGGCAGCGTGTTTCCTGTTTTACTGCCCGCCCCCGGATTTTTAGCCAACGATAGGAATGCTTTTGCCGCCACATACTGCATCACTTTCGCTTCACTGGTCGGTACACCGCTGGCAACGATGGAAGCGGCTTTCTCCGGTGTCATTTTTTCATTGGACATCACCACATCCAACGGCACACCGAAGAAGTTCCCCCACGCCACAATCAGTCCTCTGGCTGGATCCTGGCCTTCGGGATGGGTGCCTCTCGCTTGCTTCGCCAAGGCTTCTGACAATTCATCCGGTGTTGCACCGTCTTGGAGCATTTTATTGGCTAATGAACCCTGCGCCTGTCCATAATTCGCCAGCCCACCAAAGTCACTGTGCTTCAAGAAGTTATTCTCAATGACTATTTCCCCGGCATTGGCACCACTGTTCGCGCCTGCTGCGCTGTTTGTCGCAATCGCACCCGCCACGCCGCCGATGATTTTGCCACCCGCCTGAATGTTCATCGGGTCGCTAAAGGTTTTATCCAGCGTTATCGCCGCCAGTTCCGCAGCTAACGCCCCCACCGCTGCCCCTTTGGCATTTCCACCGCCAATCTCTGCCGCCAGGGCAGACACCGCCGCATGGCTAATCGCTTTACCGGGCACCCCCAAAATTTCTCCGTTATCCCCAATCAGCCCGGCCCCTTCCGCGTTAATCTGGCTACCGATATTGCTCAACAACGCGGTTTGCAGATTGTCCGTCAAGCTGCCGCCATGAATAGCGGTGCCCAATGTTGAACTCACGACGGATTGTGCCGCAATACGCTGGGCCACCTGACTCCAATTATTCTGACTCAATAAAGGCAGCTGTGCTTTTAGAGGATCGACCACGGTTTTTCCTTCGACCAGTTTTCCCCACCCCATCGTGTGGTCCAATCCCCCTAATGCCCCACCCACGGTGATTTGTGTCACGAGAGATTTGACTGAATCGCGCTGTGCTAAGGTTGACAGTGTCTGGGTGAGATTGCCTTTGTTTTCAATTAAGGCCACCGCCGCCTGCGAGGCTAGCCCGATCATTCCGCCATACGCCGCCCCATAAACCGCGCTCGCTGTAGCCCCGGTGACGCCGGTTGCGCCAACAGCACCGCTTCCTGCCCAGGCCGCCAGGCCAGAGCCCGCGGTGACCGCCGCGACCGCAATCGCCATCACGGCCCCTGCGACCGGGTTTAAGCGGGTGCTTTTTTGGTCCCAACGGCTGTAAG
>NZ_JBHFKZ010000095.1:0-5277 GCF_042879375.1 Photorhabdus sp. RM323S | reverse complement strand
CTTTAACCCATCCCACGCTATGAAGCCAATCATAATCTTCATTTTGCGCGGCCCAGTCTGGAATATCTTCCTTGCTGTCTTCCCATGAATAGATATTTTCGCCCGTTGGTGTAGGTTTATTTTGATAAACTAAAACAGTGACAAAATATTTTAATTCAGCGGGTTTATAGTGGTGTTGTACTTTTCCATTTCCATCCATATCACAATAATCAAATCTTCGAATAGTTTTTTCAATATAAGCCCAGCACTTAATTTCTTCTCCGACTTTGACGTCGGGATGTTCTGTGAAATTCCAATCTATATTAAGCATTGATTTCAATTTATCTGCAATCTCATTCAAAATTAAATAATCATCACAATTCGCAGTTCTTGCTAATTCTTGACATGCAGATATTAAAGACTCTGTATTGCTCATAATGACCTCTTCTTAATAATCATATTTTCACAAATTTCTTTAGCTCGATAGCAAGTGTCAATATCGAACCAGCCAAAATGACATTCACATTTATTGATACCCAATTTTCTTGCTAGCCATTTATACGCATCCGTGCGCTCTAAATTCCATCTCTCTCGCATTTCTTCAAAATGCCAATGACCGCTAATTCTAGCATTTCGAGTTGCTTTATCTGCTAACGTTCCAAGCGGAATATCTGTGAACGGGTGCATGCCGACATATGCTGCGCACGATGTACATATATATAGCCACGGCCATTTGCTGTGTTTTTTGCCGAATATTTTTTCATGATGAAGTATTGTTACGCGTCCATCGCAGTAGTGACAATTAACTGGAATTGGGAGCGGGTCTTTAACCCGCTGAATTGCTTTTTTACAGGGATTCCACGGTGTTTTCTCCATAATAAATCCTCAAGCTACAGTATTATTAAATCAGAGGGCTTTGTTGTGCCTCACCAAGAATGACAACTTTTGCTATTCGCTGCATGAATGTTTCTGTTGCTAATGCTCCTGAATAAACTTCATAACATGATTCTCTGATTCCGATACCAAAAAGTTTTGTATTCAAATATTCTTGCGCATTATGTTTAGCGTTTACTGTGTTCCACAATGAGCCATTAAAAACCCTGCGTCGTATTGCTTTTTTATTGAAAACAACAGATTTTTCAAAAACTGGCAAAACAATAGTGCATCCAGCGAACCCCTCTGCTGTTCCTTTTTTATGCTCATAGCAGTGCACAAGACCATCACACTCAGCAACGAAAATCCCGTCGCAAATTTCGTAGTATTTATCGAATTTAAATTTGTCTACAACAACACCTAGGCACCCTTTTTGAACCGCTTCTCCGTAAAACACTCCTGTAGTGTTTAAATTAAATACTTCGATGCTGTAAATTTTCATATATCCTCCCGCCGTATAACAGCTGGTTATTCATTAATGGGTGTGGTTAAAATAGAGCGAGTTGGCATTCACACTGAATATCTTGCATTGCAGCGTGAATATATTGTTTCTGCGATGGCATCCGTGCCGCTAGTTCATCCCGTTCATCATCAGCGAACATTTGTATAATGCCGTCAAATGAGTTCTTGCCGCGGTACATAATCATGTCAGTTCCATTGCGATTTTCCATTTTTCGAACATCATTTGAGTTCAATATTTTCAAAAACTCAGCGGCTAATTCCGGCTCATCTTTTGCAGCCAATGCAATTTTCTGTATGCTCTTTTTGATACAAAAACAGCAATTGCCAAGATGTTCTGGAATTTGTAGATCAAATGGCTGGCGGCTCCACCAATCAAGAATTCCGAACTTATCAATATCAGCGATATCTGCAAGATAGCTTGTGCGTTCCTTGCGTTTTATCCGTTTGGGTTCGTCGGCGCGAATACCGATCCATGTGCGATAATTCTTTTTCCCTATGCGTTCGTCGCAATATTTTTTAAATGGGACGAGTTTCATTCTATCCGTGCAGAACTCGCCGCCAACGTATGGAGTACCATATTTTTTCAGCATTGCTCGCCACGGTTCCAAATCATGTTTAATTTCATCCAAACTTAGAATTTGATAGCTATTTCCTTTTCCCAACTCTGGATTAATAACAACTCTCAGACAAATTAAATCAATTTTCCAATGCTGAACTAAATCACGAATAAACTCATATGTTTTCGGATGTTCAGCTCCGGTATCCATAAATACATATTGAACATTCTCACCGGCTTTCCTGCGCTGTTCCATCATATACGCGAGATATGCCGATGTCCTGCCGCCTGAAATTGATACGACATTGATCATAAGATGCTCTTATTTAATTAACATAACGATTTCCCACATATTCATTGTCCATTGAGCCTAATAATTTAGTTCTTAACTCCGTAAGAATCTGTCTCTCTTCATGCGTGCTGCATGAAGTAAATGCAGTGGAATATTCGACATGATGCTTATTTAAGTCTTCATTAAACGAGATAAGAATTTCTAACTTCACAGCCATAAATCACCTCATTAATTTAATTTAATTTAATTTAATTTAATTTTTACATCTTTCAGGATTTCCAAGAATAAATACACTATGAGTAAAGTCGTCGTACTTTACTCTTTTATCGATTTCTCTTTTTTTCTTTTTCCTTTTTTTATCTCTACAGCTCTGACATTCAATACAGCTACCATTAGACACGTATCTTAGCGTGTGCCCGCGAGGGCGCGGGTCGCCATTAAATTTTTCACCATATATCATAATTATCCTTATTTGGATTGTTGTATCACAAGTTTATTTAATTCATCTTCAAGAGACTTAATGTAATTATTTTTCTCCTCAGCAGCGTTAAGTGCTGTAAACGGATTTCTAGTTATTCTCCCTCCCGAAATTAACCAGCCTTTGTGAAAGCTGGAATACGGGCAATAAATCTTTCCGACTTGTATATTATCGTGCGAGTGTTTCATTTCTATTCCTATAATTGAGTGAGTTTTTGAATTTCATCCTTAAGTTCATTAATGAAAACGGTGACCTCCTTTTCAATTTCAAGCGCAAGCTCATCATCAAAATTAATACGCATCCTAAAGTATGATAGACTGGGAGGTAAACGGTCGTCATAGCTGATGAAGTCACACCATCTGCGACCTGTGCACATCATTTGAGCGTGCATTTGTAGCATATATTCACGCTTTGGCTTTTGTGTCTTAATTGTCTCAATGTGTGTCCATGTGTTAGGACATTTTATTTCAAGTAATCCACTGTCATTTACTAACCCATCAGGACTCGCACCGAATAATTCAATGCTGGGGTGTTCAACAAATCCCGTTTCACTAACAGTGGCGTCAAATTCATTAAGACAATACATTTCCCTTGCTACTGCTTCTAGCTCGTTGCCGCGTTCCATTGCAGCAGTTTTAAACCCTTCCTCATATTTCCCTGTAAGTTGTTCACATATGAGTTTTGCCATGTAATTATGACGAGATGCTGAGTAACCACTCTTAGTTTTAGCCATCACGTTAGCTACCCCGCTAGCCGTTACTTTCCCCAACCTGGCTTTGTACCATTCAGTTGTTTTCTGTTCCATTACTCACCTCACCTCACTGCATTCAGCGTCAATAGCAATACTGTTTTTAATCCGTTCTTTTTCAATATTACCGATGATTTTTTTCTCTTCCAGTGAGAGCTCTGTCCATAGTTTTTGAAATGCTTCCATGCTGATTTTTGCAGCCTCTTCGCAGCGAGTGATCAATCCTTGGCGATCAATGTGACTTTCCTGTCCGTTAATGACTTCAGTCGCAGCCCCAGCGGTAATTCGTTCTGCTTCGTCTTGGTCATATATACCAGCGAAACCAAATGCAAGCCGGGCGCATTGAATCATAGTCTTGTGCCGTAGCATTCGTTTTGGATGAGATTGCCACGGTTGCGTTGAACGCATACACTCACTCATGAATTCAGTCACGCCAGTTGGGTGAGTTCTGTCTTTACGATAAATTTTGCATGTACATGACTCATCATCTTGTTCAAACTCTATACCATCAAAATTTTTGTTTTCGTTGATAATTCTTGCCCATCCATCAACGCCGACAACTGGAACAATCCCTGCTGTTTTGTCTGGGAAAGCGTAAATTTCTTTTGTCCACGGATTTAGGTTATATTGATTGGCAACAATAAGCAGGGCAACAAATTGTTGTTCAGTTGCATTGCCCCTGAAAGCCGTAGCCTTTAATGTTTCAATCAGTTCCCCTTCTTGAACTTTCATCCCTAATTTTTCTGCTAGCGTCCCTGTCAGCGAAACTAAAGCGGTACTCATATCGTAAATTCCTCTTTTTTGGTTTTTAACAAACAAACTTCGTATAAAAAATCATTGAGCAAATTCATTGCTTCAATATTATCTTCAAATATATTGCCAAAATATTTATTTGTTATGTCTGAGAATAGCTTAGTTGATTCGAGCGGAAGTTTATTGTAAATAGTCTCAGCGTCCATGCTTTGTTGTTCTAATATAACTTCCCTGTAATGTTCCTCTTCCAGCCTTTTTTCTTCAATTTCATCATAAACGGCGTATGGACTCATATTATAAAGCCTCGATTTTATAACCCATGTTTTTGAAATATTCCTTTACTTCGTTGAAGCAAAGATTAGAATTGCCAATAATTTCATCCGGAGTTCCATTAATATAAATATCCCCATCATTCTTATCTATTTCAATTTCATTACCATTTTTCGTATGTTTATTTTTAAAAGAACCGCAGTGAATCTTAATCATAATTACCTCATGAAGATTAAAATAATTGTTGCAAAGAGAACTAAACAGACGGGATAGAGCATAGCGAAGAGCCATTCTTTAATCATATTCATATGCTAGTCTCAAATAGTTCATAGCTATTGACCAATTTATATTGCTCATCAATTGACGAGCAATATAAGCTTCACACTGAGCTAGATTGAAAAGTTGTTTGTTTATTTTCATGATATACCCCTTTAGCCATCCGCTAGCTTTAAAACTACATATTATTAAAACTCACCCTTGCTTATTTTAATTAATGCATCATGATGCTTTTCAGCCGCTTCTTTTGTTAGATGAATCCTGCCATTTTCTAATAACTCGATGTCCATTTCGCCACCCGTCCAGTTTATTGAGCCTGACCAAACTGCAACATAGTATTCTTGCCCCTTTTTTAACTCATAATCAACAGGCTTCGGAAAACTGACTTTACCGACAATTATCATTTCCTGCTTGCGGCGATATTTAAATTTTGTGTTCCACGCTGGATTGTGTAGACATTGTTCCCAGTTGACCGCTTCACTATTAAGCCGTTCCCACAGCAACCAAGGTTCATCAGTTCTCGAAGCATC
>NZ_JBHFKZ010000094.1:0-5567 GCF_042879375.1 Photorhabdus sp. RM323S | reverse complement strand
GGAATAGGTATTAAAGCGTTTTATCGACGGTTGTTTTACGGATAAAACTCTAAAAGTAATGTAATAAAAAAGGGATAAAACGGTTAATGTGGCAGGATTTAAACTCTGAAAAAAATCCCGTATTAAAAGGGGTGAAAACGAGGATTAAAATTTTATGCGCGATTTATTTTACATTTACCTAACCTGTCATGAGTATTTAAAAATGCAAGTGAAAAGGTATTAAAGCTTTTGGCTTTTTTATCAAGGTCGGATTTAATTCAGTAAATGCGAGTTTTTAGCGGGGGATTTAATGGTATTTAAGCGAAAATGATTAACCGTTAAAAGAGAGTTGAAAAGAAATTCACATATAAAAGAATATTATCCGAACGGAACAGGTATTAAAGCGTTTTATCGACGGTTGTTTTACGGATAAAACTCTAAAAGTAATGTAATAAAAAAGGGATAAAACGGTTAATGTGGCAGGATTTAAACTCTGAAAAAGGCGGGTAAAACAGCGTTGGTAAAGATAAAAAGTGGAGATGCTTAGGGGTTGTTAAACGTAAAACATGATATTTTATGATGATTAAATGTAATAAAAATCCCGTGTTAAAAGGGGTGAAAACAAGGATTAAAATTTTACACACGATTTATTTTACATTTACCTAACCTGTCATGATTATTTAAAAATGCAAGTGAAAAGGTATTAAAGCTTTTGGCTTTTGTATCAAGGTCGGATTTAACTTGGTAAATGCAACTTTTCAGCTGCGGATTTAATGGTATTTAATCGGAAATGATTAACCGTTAAAAGAGAGTTGAAAAGAAATCCACATATAAAAGGATATTATCCGAACGGAACAGGTATTAAAGCGTTTTATCGACGGTTGTTTTACGGATAAAACTCTAAAAGTAATGTAATAAAAAAGGGATAAAACGGTTAATGTGACAGGATTTAAACTCTGAAAAAGGCGGGTAAAACAGCGTTGGTAAAGATAAAAAGTGGAGGTGTTTAGGGTTTGTTAAACGTAAAACATGATAGCGGATGATGATTAAACTTAATAAAAAGCAGGCGTTAAAAGGGGTAAAAAAACGGTTAAAACTTTATACCGATTAAAATCATCAGTTTAAAAAATAACGTTTAATAACAGTTTAAAGCCTGCCCTGATTTTATGGGTATTTTAATTAATGGCTTTGGAGTTTGATCTTTATGACCGTACCTTTAATCGACAGGCTCCGGTCGGGCAACCACAATTAACAAGGTGTCCCGCCAGTGCGACAGGTATTCCCTGTATATTGAACAAGTTAGAACCTTCCGCAATAGCGCCGGTTTGTTTACATTTTCTTTCCACTACACTTCGCATTATTTACTCCGCTCTATTTTCCGCTGCTCGTATTAAATGCCAAATCGTTGTGCCTGACTCCGCACCCTGAACATCAAAAGCCATCGCGCCCTGAACAAAGAAATATTGTTTGTCAGGCTGGCTGTCAGTTCGCCAGAATCCGCTGACAAGCATCGGCTCACCGGTTCTCACCGGGGTGATATGCAGAGGGCTACGGTCATAGCGGGCATACCAGGCCAGCGTGGAAATATCATCAAAATGACCTTCTCCATAAAAATGCAGAGAATGGCCTTCACGGGGGATCACCCGTATCGGGCGTATCAGCTGGTTAATGGCAAAATAACTCGCCGGGACATTGCCCGGTAGTGGTGTTAAGTCCGGGTATTGACCTGCCCGGATCATCAGACCATTGGAATAAGGAGTGATCACCACATCCGGATAACGAGCCAGCGTTTTACGTATCCAATGTTCCCCACCCAGACGGTTAACAAAGCGTTTGGACAGCAGAGTGATCCAGTTAATGCCCCGGATGGAATGTCCATACTGTAATTTGGCTGTGTGCACTGCGGAGTTCACTTGCAGGGAAGGATAGCGCTGTGCTAACTGGTACTCCAGGGGAAAGTAATCATGGTAATCTCTGGGCAGGACCAGACAATAACTACAGTCCCCACTGTCAGGCTCAAGCTGTTCACACAGAAAGTCCAGCCAGGCCATAAAGCGAGCCATACCCTCTTGTTCTTTTAGATAATCCCAAGGAAGTGTCAGGCTTAGGTAAGAGCTACTGTCATCACCATCGTCCTCGTCGGAATCTAGATAACGCATCAGATAGCAGGGAGCTTCATAGAGATTTTTGGCGTCACTGACTACCCAACTAGAGGGCTGATTCTTTTTCTGATTAAGAATACCCTCTTCCACTTTGGCAATATTTTCCGGGGAATATTTTTTTAATCCCTCCAGCGAATGACGATGAAAACGCAGGTGGGTACCAAATTCTTCACGAAAGCGCCGGTAGCAGGCCAGAATGCGTTGTTTTTTCTCCTGAGTATAGCCTTGTTTAAAAAACAGAGTGATAGAAATCCCAAGACGAGAAACAGTCAACCCATCGCCATTGAGGAAGGTAAACGCGGCTAGTTGTGATCTTAACTGGGAAAAATAATCCAAAGTTTCCATCTTCTCTCCTTTCATGATGAGGCGGTGGATAATCCGTTATTCCCACATATTTGCTGCTTCCCGTATCAGATGCCATACGGTTGTGCCCGATGCTGCGCCCTGAGTATCGAAGGCTGTAGCCCCCTGAGCAAAAAAGTACTGCTCGCCCGGCAAGCTATCGGTTCGCCAGATCCCACTGACCAGGGCGGGCTCACCGCCTCTAATCGGCGTTATATGCAGAGGGCCACTGTCATAGCGGGCATACCAGGCCAGCGTGGAAATATCATCAAAATGACCTTCTCCATAAAAATGCAGAGAATGGCCTTCACGAGGAATAACCCGTATCGGGCGTATCAGCTGGTTAATGGCAAAATAACTCGTCGGGACATTGCCCGGTAGTGGTGTTAAGTCCGGGTATTGACCGGCTCGGATCATCAGACCATTGGAATAAGGAGTGATCACCACATCCGGATAACGAGCCAGCGTTTTACGTATCCAATGTTCCCCACCCAGTCGGTTGACAAAGCGTTTGGACAGCAGGGTGATCCAGTTAATGCCCCGGATGGAGTGACCATACTGTAATACCGCAGTGTGAACCGCTGAATTGACTTGCAGGGAAGGGTAACGTTGCGCTAGCTGGTACTCCAGGGGAAAATAGTCATGGTAATCTCTGGGTAAAACCAGACAGTAACCACAGTCCCCACTGTCAGGCTCAAGCTGTTCACACAGAAAGTCCAGCCAGGCCATAAAGCGAGCCATGCCGTCTTGTTCTTTTAGATAATCCCAAGGAAGTGTCAGGCTTAGGTAAGAACTGCCGTTATCACCGCTTATTTCTCGGGAATCCAGATAACGCATCAGATAGTGAGGGGCTTCATAGAGATTTTTGGCGTCGCTGACTACCCAACTAGAAAGCTGGTTTTTTTTCTGATTAAGAATACCTTCTTCCACTTTGGCAATATTTTCTGGGGAATATTTTTTTAATCCCTCCAGCGAATGACGATGAAAACGCAGGTGAGAGCCAAACTCTTCGCGAAAGCGGCGATAGCAGGCCAGAATGCGCTGCTTTTTCTCCAGGGTGTAGCCTTGTTTAAAAAACAGGGTTATCGAGATACCCAGACGGGAAACAGTCAACCCATCGCCATTGAGGAAGGTAAACGCGGCCAGTTGTGATCTCAACTGGGCAAAGTAATCTACAGTTTCCATTATTTTCTCCATATATTATGAGGCGGTGGCGAATGTCACACTTGCCAATATTGCCAGGACGGCGGCTAATGCGGCGGCGCTAACTGCGGTGGCGGCAGCTAAAATTTCCACCAGTGCAATCAGTGCCGCAGCGACAGTAAGGGTGACAAGGATAACAGCGGCAACGCCGGCAACAATCACAACTATTTCCAGCATTCCTTCACCCACCTCTTTTACTATTTGCATCCAGCTCATGTTTTTCAGCTCTTCTAAAGTGATATCTGAACCCTGTTGCACAGTCTGCCACCGGGCTTTTATCTCACTCTCCGTCCAGGTCACGATTTTTCCCGTTTGTTCACTGACCCAGGAAAAAGCGTAGCTGACCTGATGGCTTATCGGGTCAATAATTTCTTCACACACCCACTTGCCGGTTTCACTGAACCATGATCCAAACTGAGCAAGGAGTTCGCGGGTACTGTTACGGATATAATCCAACCCCTGTTCTGTCAAGCCAGCCACCTCCTGTCCGAGGATTACCCAGTCTTCATAGCTGGGTAAAAAAGACCAGGGGGAGGTACTGATCAGCGGGAGTTTTTTTGTCAGGGGTTGCGGAATGGTCCCCGGTACACCCTCTTCGGGAGGTATGGGAGGAGGTAAGGCGTCATCGTCAGGCGGTGAACCGGATGGTAGGGGGGCCAGTGGGATAGGATTTTTATAGTGTTGGGAACCGGGCTGATAAAGTTTTCGCCATGCTTCATCGTACTGCTTTTGCTCCTCTGTGCGATTATCCATGACACGCATCACCCCAAAGCGTTTTTCTGTCGCAATTAGCATATAATCTTGTTCTTGATCGTCAGATAGCTCATCCCCCGGAAATTTCACCTCAATCAGCATCTTCAGATTATCTGGGTGCACAGAACCATCGAAGTAGGTGGCATTTCTGCCCGGCCAGCGGAGAGCCTCATCTTTAACCAGAATAATATCGGGGCGGCGAATACCAACAATTCCAAATTTCTCCATATCGGCGTCAGAAGGCCGGATAAATGGATTACTGGATTGCGGTAAGTTGTCACCATAACGCTGTTTCGATATTTGACTGGTTGCCAACATGGGTAAGGGGATATCTTCTTCTCTGATAGCGAACACCACTTCTGCTTTATAAGGCCACAGGAAATCGTGCTTATACTCTTCAATTTTAATTAACCCACTCATGACAATCTGCTTAAGAGAGCGTATCTCTCCCAGTTTTGTGGTTATCCTGGCAGGCAGCCGCTGGGCATATTCGGCTTTCTTCGCCAGGTAGCAGGGATCTTCATCGGCGGGAAAAACCCCTATTTCCATGGTGCAGGTGATTGAGGTGACGGCTGGACACATCTTGCCGCTGTTGGGTATAGCCATACTTATTTCTCCTTAAATTCCATAACATACTCTACGGGCGTGTTATCACTGACCTCGTATACGGTTTTCTTCGGCTTGGGTGTTGCTTGCGGTGAATTCAGTTGCAGATTTTCCTCGGCCGCACTCTGCACGGTCAGAGTTCTGCCCAGTGCGTCAGTTTTACCCGGGATAACCTGACCATCGGCAGTGGTGATGGTGTAGGGGGCATTCACCAGCGGCTTACCGCTCTGCTCACTGAGCAGGGTATAGCGGGCAGAATAGTCAAACAGCGCATCGGCGGATTTCTTCCCGGTGAGATGGTCAGTCATGGTGATACTGACCCCTTCGATACGAATATTCCCCATCGGGTCAATCACTATCTGGCCGCCGGCGTTCCCAATAGTGATTTGCCCACTTTCCGAGTGCACAGTGATATGTTTACCCACGGTAATTTGCTGATTATCGGCAACGTTCAATTGATGGCTTTTACCAATTGAAATGGCTTGCTGGCCTTGAATGGTCACCGTTTGATTTTTGCTAACT
>NZ_JBHFKZ010000093.1:0-5764 GCF_042879375.1 Photorhabdus sp. RM323S | reverse complement strand
TTTTTCTTCGGTTTCCGCTCTGCCGGGTGCGTCTGTTGATGAACTTCTTTGAGGTGTCCGATGGCAACCCGCGTGTAAATTTGCGTGGTCTCCAGCTTTTTATGCCCCAGTATCGCCTGGATATGCCGCGTGTCCGCGCCGTTCTCCAGCATCTGCGTCGCCATTGAGTGCCGGAACACGTGACAGGCCCCCGGTTTGTCGAGTTTTGCCTGCTCCCGGATGGTTCGCCCTGCGATTTGCGTTAAGGTGTTGCGGGCCAGCGGTCTGCCTCTGACGGTGATAAACACATGCCCGCTGTCATACCGATAAGCCAGTTGCGGGCGCACGCTGGCCAGATACCGCTCCAGCCACGCCAGCGCCCGTTCTCCTATCGGCACCACCCGGTCATGTCCGTTTTTTCCCTGTCGCACCACCATCACCCCGCGATGGCGGTCTATATCGCCGAGTCTCAGATTAATCAGTTCTGTGCGCCGGATACCGGTATTCCAGAACACTTCCAGCATGGCGCGGTTACGCAGGCCGAGGGGCGTCTGGGTGTCGAGGCTGGTCAGCACATGCTCAGTCTCCGCGTCACTCAGTACCTGCGCGGGCAGCCGCTGCTCCTCTTTCGGCAGGATTAGCATTTCTGCCGGGTTATACAGGATATGGTGACGCTGCAATAACCAGCGGAACCACCCCCGTAAGGCGCGGAGCCGTTGTAACTGGCTGTTATTGCCGTAATGCTGTCCGTCTGCCTTGCGGTAACGGCGCAGATAACGCTGCCAGCTCTCCAGCAACGGCAGGGAGACCTGCGGCGCATGGTAGACCGCTCGCATCTCGC
Source organism: Photorhabdus sp. RM323S (assembly GCF_042879375.1). Lineage (NCBI taxonomy): Bacteria > Pseudomonadati > Pseudomonadota > Gammaproteobacteria > Enterobacterales > Morganellaceae > Photorhabdus > Photorhabdus sp. RM323S. The sequence goes on along the minus strand of NZ_JBHFKZ010000093.1, from coordinate 4,944 downwards.
ACCAGTCGACGAACGGCGTTAACCATTCCCGATAGGTTTCCGGCGTTCGGGTGCTGTGCCCGCTGGCGGTCTGGATTTCCAGATACGCTTCAAGCTGCTGGCGTAAGGTCGCAAGGGTAAAAACAGGTTGTGTTTCCATTGTCTGCCTCTTAATGGGGGTTCTGTCGGTGTGCTACGGTTTTTTTATCCTGTCCTGCCGGAACAGTAATTTTTTGCTTAACCCGACCGCTTTGCTGTGAAGCCTTGTTGTGTCTGACTTTGCGCTGATATTTTTAACCCGACCTCTTGCCGACCTGATACCGACCAGCAGGCGACCGCTTAACGTCTTACCCCGACCGGACGATTTCATACTGCGCCATTCAGGGCACTATCAGTCCGCTCAGGTGCGCGGCGTCGCTGTCTTCCCCGTCGAACAGCAGTTCGTAGATGAATGTCAGCCCGCGCCGGTGCAACAGCAGGTATTCCATTTCGACCAGCCGTGAGAGATGGATTTTTAGCTGGGTATCGCCCCACTGCACCGCATCACGCAACATTTTGCGGGTAAACAACATTTCATGGCGCGGCTGCCCGCTTTCCCTGACCCAGTTTTGTATCAGCAGCAACAGCCTGCGCGTCTGCGGCGGCATCTCATCCAGTGTGCGGCCCAGTATCTCGTGGGCCAGCCGGTTCGCCAGGCGGATATCTTCTTTGGCGACTTCGATATATTCAAGCCGTTTGCCCCGGTGTTCCGCTGTCTTCACCTCGCGCTGGTGCTGATGCAGCAGGGCGATACTTTGTATCAGCGTGAGATATTTCATGTGGTCGCGGCGGGTGCGGGTTTTATCGCTCATGAACGTTAACTGTGAAGCATAAGGGTTAACCACATTGAGCGGGCGTAACAGCCGCTGGGCGTTTTGATGCAGTTCGGTGATATAGGTCTTCTCATTTTCCGCCAGTAAACCTTCAAGGGTCTGCTTATGACGTTGCAAGGCGTGGATAGCTTCGGTCTGTTCCCGTGATTCGTTCACCGTCAGCACCAGACAGCGGTTTAACAGCTCTTCATCGACATCTATTGCGGTGGTGGTGAGCATCAGCATCACCGGCCCTTTCACCGTGTACTGTTTGGTGACCAGATTACCGCTAGCGTCATCTTTACCGGTGCTGGCAATGGTCAGTTCGCCGTCGCTTTGCAACAGTTTGAGCGCATAGGCGGCCTGCCGTACCCCTTCTTCTTCGGCAATGGCTAAGATTTTATGCTGGAGATTGGTTTCCCCCAGATAGAACAAGCTCTGGCCGGTCATGGCGCTGTATTGCAGCCGTTCTTCTTCCGGTATCAGATTGAGTACGGCATCCATTAAGCTGCTTTTACCTGCCGCCGAACTGCTTTGTATCAGCACGGCCAGCGGACGTTCCAGCTTGCGACTGACGGCAGCTAAGTAACCGGCCAGCAGGTTGGTGCTTTCGCCCACCACGCCACAGGCGGCTAAGTCAGCGGTGATGCGCCCACTCAGTTGCGGGTCTTGCAGCAGCGCCAGCGCCGCTGCCCGCTCGGCGTCGTTCATTTCTTGCGTTTTCTGCTCAGTTCCCATTTCCCCCTGCTGCTGCCACTGTTCAACTGCCAGTAATACCTGTCCCAGTGCCCGGCGAATATCCCCCTCAGCCAGCCCCAGCTCAGCCGCTGCCATCCGCGCGTAACTCTGACGGCTGCGTGCGCTCATCAGGTCAACGCCATCTGGGAACATCACGCCGCTTTGGGTATCAATGACCTGTGCATTGAGCTTCATGGCAACTGCGCCCGCTTTCACGGAAGACAACCCCCGAATGCACCAGCGCAGGCTGCCCAGCGAGACCTTAAGTTCCCCATCTGCCCCCGCTTCCCAGATGAGGCCGGGCGTCGGGTTTTGCACTGCTGCCGCAGCGGCTAAAGCCGGAGGCGGGGCGGCTTCGGCGGATATCTCTGCTTCCGTGCGCGTTGTCACTGCGGTTGACATTGGCGTTGCACTCTCAAGCAGCAGGGCGAAGGCGGCTTCCGGCTCGGCCACCTGACACAGATACTCATTCGCATCCGTCTCGGGCGGGAACATCACCCGCAGCGGGGTGATACCTTTTGCCAGCAGCGCCTCTGCCAGTTTCACCGCCGCTTCATTGCCCGCGCTGTCATTGTCGAAGGCGATAAGGACCTGTTTGATGCCATGCCGCTCAAACGCCAGCCAGTGGTCAGCCGTCACCCCGTTGACCCCGTAAGCGGCGGTCACGTTCCGATGACCGGCGACCCAGAACGACATCGCATCAATCAGCGATTCACATAAGATAAGGCTTTTCGAGGCCATCAGCGCCGCTTCATTCCAGACCCCGCGATGGGGGCCCGGCAGATAGAGATGATAGACGGACCCCGGCCGCAACCGATCCCGGATTTTGCGCCCGTATATCTCCCGGACCTGCCCCTCAGGGCCAATCACCGGAACAACCAGCGCTCCGCTAAAGTGTTCATGACCCGATTCACGCATCAACCCTACCGTACGCAGTCGCGCCCGGATTTCAGCGCCCGGTTTGAGTTTCTTTGACGGCAGCCGATACCCCAGCGTGCGGTTGGCAAAGCCCAGCCGGAAGTGAGCGACTAACTCCGGGTGATTGAGTCGCCGCTGTGTCAGATACGCCTGCATCTCCGGCGCGTTCAGCAACGTGTGGTGATAGAACTCAACCACCCGATGCAGCAGCGCCTGCCGGCCGGCTTCATCTTCGGCCAGCAATGTCGGTTCAGACGGCGCAACCAGCGGTTCGACCGCCGGATTTTCGCCCAATAAAGCCCGCAACCGCTCCGCCGCATGGCGCAGGCTTAAGCTTTCGGTTTTCATCACCCAGTCCAGCACCGAACCGCCCGCATTACAGCCGAAGCAGTGATACAGATTCTTTTTCGGGCTGAGCACCATTGACGGGGTTTTCTCCTGATGAAACGGACACAGCAGCACGTAATCGTCTTTGCCGTGTTTAATCAGCTTTCGTCCCTGTTGTTCTGCCACGGCCACTAAGGAGGCGGCGGCTTTCAGGTGCTGTAATTCTGCTTCCGGGATGCGTGCCATAAAAATGTTCCTTTTAAACCCTTGTCAATAGACATATATGTAGATTATATTATCTATACATTATGGGATTTGCAACAGGCAGCTAAAAAAGGAGACGATACAATGAACCCTATTGATTCATTGTGTGCAGGGTTGGATATGTCAGCATTTGCAGAACGTCTTCGCTTGTTGCGTGAGGCACGTAATTTAAGTCAGGTTCGACTGGCTGAACTGTTGGGCGTTGATCCGCGCGCTTATAATCGTTGGGAAAAAGGCGCGAGTGCGCCACATTTGGAAACGGTTATTAAGATCGCTGATGTGCTCCAGGTGACGATAGATGAACTGGTTGGCCGCAGGGCTATATCGGATGAAGTGAAGATCCGCAACCACACATTACATTCCTTGTGGCAAAAAGCGGACCTGTTGCCAGATACCGATCAACAAGCGTTGATTGTGGTACTTGACAGCTTTGTCAAGAAAGCCATGGTTGAACAGGCAATGGGATTTAACGGCACTAAGCGTTGAGATAGCGCGGCAGACGGTGAGTTCGCACCTCACGTCTGCCGCTCACCACAAGCAACTAAAAGAGGTAGTTACTATGGCTAAGGCGCATTCTAAAGCAGAAGCGGCGGTAAATAAAGCCGCGAAAACAGAACGTTATTACACGGTGGGCTATGTACCGAACGGGAATAAGGTCAACAACGCCACCCCGGCGATACATCTTAAGGGACAGTGGCTGAGACAGGCGGGATTTAATACCGGCGGCCAGATTACGGTGAAGGTGATGGACGGTTGTCTGGTGCTCATTCCTGACAGTGAAGCCACGCAACAACAGCATCAGCAGTACCAGCGGCAACAGGCCCAACTGCGGGAAATAAAGCAGCAGATGCGGGCGCTGATAACCGGTTTTGTGGGTTAAGGGGAGAGCATAAGATGACGATAGTGATTGAACATTTGCAGGATATTCAGTTAACCCACATTGAAGCGCTGGCCTTAGCCCAGCTGGTTAAGCGGCTGAACTGGGCGGAGATACGCGCCTGTGCGGTGAATGACGAAGAAGCATATCAGATCAAAGATGCAATCTATAAGCTTCAATCCGCGCTGGCTTACCGTGGGTATGCGCCACGGTAGATCATCAGAAAGCCGGAAGATCACGGGGGATCTTTCCGGCTCATATCTCATATAATTAAAACTCCATAAAAGCATCATTTTCAAAATAAAAAATAAATGCCTTCAATAGATCATTAAGAGATGGATTGTCTAACTGGGCCTTAGTATTAGCTACTACTTCTTCAATTGTTCCTCCATCTAAAACTTCAATCCACCCGTTTTCTTTTACCTGTTTAGGTAAATAATCATCAGAATCAGGTGGAAAATCAGCACTACTCAGAGAAAAAACTCCTTCTGTTTCTAACGTCCAACTATTTTGATCTGGAGGTAAGCAAAACCACTCGCTGGAATTATTTTCTGGGGTCGATAATACATCAGCAATAGAAACTAACTTCATAAACTACCTCATTATTTATAGTCCACCACATTTTCCACTACCTAACTTTTTAAATCCTCCTTCCTGATTTGGATGAAGGCTTTTCTGTACAGCGCCTGGCGCTTGATGTTGAGATCTTGGAATAAGTTCTATCTTAGTTGGATTTTGAGCATTATGGTGCCATGAATGATTAGGCGGGCTAGTACGTTCAAATCCACCTTTTGGACCTGGCTGCACATGCGCTACAACTTCAGGTGGTAACGATTTAGCTAAACGTGGATCTTTTTGTATTGCTTCATACAGTTGTTTATTTGCATTATTAAAATGCTTAGGTCTGCTACTTGAATGTAAATCTGTGGGAATATCTGTTTGATACCACACACTATAATTTGGACTGGATAAAGGTCTACCAGTAGCATC
>NZ_JBHFKZ010000092.1:0-5999 GCF_042879375.1 Photorhabdus sp. RM323S | reverse complement strand
GTACAAAATGATATTGCTAATATATTAACCCAACAATATAATAATACCGCTAAAGATTGTGGTGATGCTCAATCACCTGCTTTTCTTTGCTCTGGAGTTTTGATGAGAGGGACTCGGCCTGGATTTAAATTTTGGAAGTTAAATCCATCTTCTATAAAAAATAATGGAGTTTCTTTTTCATATTTAAGAAAAGATGCTAAATTTGGCAATACATTTGCTAGCGTTAATGGTTTTATTCTTTTTCCTGAACAAATGGCCCCTGAAGATAAGGTTAAAGTTCCTGTATTATGCTCCTATGTTATTGATGCAAATACTTGGGGGCGTCAGGGAAATTACTGTGGTGCACCGCCTAAACCTTCAGATGGGAAATCATGCCAAGATTTTGGTGTTTTCACCGCTCATCAATTAAATAAGGCTATTGTAAGAAAGTCTGCATGGGGAGTCTGTGCATTTGATGTTAGACCGACGGCTAAAGATCCAGCAGATGCTTTTTATCAAACATTACTTGCAATGCCTTATCATGGTAATGGTTTAAATTATAATGAGATAGTCGTTCAACCTTGGGATGAAAATAAGCCACAAACAGTACCTATTGAAGCCCTTTTTTATTCAAACGGTGCAGGTTTAATTAATGCACAAAAAGATCAACGTGATTATAAAGATGCAACAGGTAAATTTTTACCTATTGTTAAAATCGAATTACCTAAAGGTGCAAATGTAAAACAGGCAACAGATGCTGTATTTACATTTAACCTTAAAGATCAAGTTGTGAGTCAGTAGTATAATATTTTAGTTATACCCTATGGATTTCAAGATGCATCGGAGCGGCAAAGGAGCGAATCCCCGGGAGCATGGATAACTATGTGACCGGGGTGAGCGAGTGCAGCCAACAAAAAGGCAACTTGAAAGATAACGGGTATATTATGGATAAAGTGGTTCAAGACTGTACACCAACATTGATTACCCGACAGCATGGTGGCGATTGTGTCATTATTTCGAGAGTAGAATATGAAAGCCTTGAAGAAACCGCTTATTTGTTACGCTTACCGGCTAATGCAAAACATTTACTTAAATCATTAGAGAAGGTAAGTGGCGGAAATTTGCAGGAAAGGTAATTAAATAAGCATTTTATTGATAAATTCTGGCAAAATGACCTTTTCTGGCAACAGAATGATAAGAAGCCCGTTAAGCGGATTAACGCGCTTCTTAAAAGTGTAGAAAGTGAATCGTTGATTTAATCAAATACTATTCTACACTGGTGATTCTTTGGTTTTATAATTTTTAGATATTGTTGATGAAAAATTACTTCCCGCACTATCTACCTTACCAGTAATAACATTGACTGGCGTTGATAATATTCCGGAGCAATTATGGCAAGCAGAAAAATCATCTCCAGCTTGTCTTGTTGTCAATCGCTGAGTAAAAATAGATGATTCCAGCATATCCCGCATATATTCGCCTATTTTTCGACTTCCAATATCTTTCCCTTGTTTTTTATCATTTGAAGTTAATAAATGATTAAGTGCTTTTACCTCTGCATGCAAACCGGCAATACCAGCCATCGTGGGTAATACACCTGCATTATTAATCATGTGCTCTTTAATTAAGACTTCAGTTATTGGATGTAAAGGACTTCCTGCTTTTTCATACATATCCTTTATCCCTGAAATAAAGGATTTAGAGTCAGTGATGATATAGGCTATAGGTTCATCTGTTGGTTGAATTTCCGTTTGTCCCTGTCCATTTTTCTTTATTAATTCTTTATGATGTTTAAATGATTTAATACCAGGAAATAGTTTTCCTTCAGCTAAATTTCTATCATTATCCTTAAAATTGACAAATTCATCATTATAATCATCATTATGTATATATCCTGCATGAGCAGCGAAATTATCTAAAGATTTTTTTGAATAAATAAAACTTCCACCAGGAGTACCATTCTCTTTTAAACCAGGTACAGAAAAATTACGTTGCTTTGTTGCAGATCTTTGCTGACCAAATTGCCTTGAAGAGTCTAGGATTAATCGGGTCTTTGCACTAAAATCAGATAGCTTAGGCGTTTTATTCTGATAAGCAGACATGACTGCTTGGGAGTCAGGAATATCCAGATGTAATGCATCTAATAATGTTTCATCTGAGGTTTTGTTTTCGCAAGATTGGCGAATTTCTTTACAAATATCATTTTTGAACATTTAGAAGTCCTCTATAATGGTTGCATTTTTTACATTTAAGAACATTATTACGATGATTTAATATTTGAATGAAGAGTGGATTATTTAATTGAAGTAAAATATCAAGTTTATCTTTTAAAATTTCAATATTTTTTAATAAAATTATTTGTATCATACTCTCTTGGATAAATATCTATATTTTTATCTTTTTTAACCTTATCTGGCTTTACACTGTGAACATTTTTATTTATCTCAAGTAATTCATTAATTAATTCCTTTTGTCGACTTCCAGATAATTTATTAAATTCATTGCTTAATAATTAACTTAGTTTATCAGTATTAATTGGCTCCTTTGTTTTGGAGTTTGACCAATCTTCTCTTTCTTTAACACTTTCACTATTTTATAACATTGAAAACCCAGGTAAATATATTAAAAAATAATTATTTTTAATTGGTGATTATTTATTGAGTGAATGCTTAGTGGTTATTTTTGTTATTTTAATATGAGATTATTTTTAAATCCCAATTAATTCATCAGTATTTTCTTTAGAAATAATAACCTCTTGACTATTTTTCCATTTGGCAAGCGTATCTTTTATTCTGATGATGAAGCAGGTGGATTCAGACTCGCTCTTATCGCTTGGAATGTAAATGTGCCGCTTCTATGTGTTTCGTGCATTGGTTCAAGCTCACTCTGGTGATTTCCATCACCGTTTCACGGTCGAGACTCATGTTGCGGTGACTGTTCTGCCAGTCACCGTAAGATTCTCTTTTACACAAATCGTTGAATGCTGATTAAGTGCTCTTTGCATGAGTTAGTGGCGTATTTGCTCAAGTTCGTTCTGACTCAGACCGGTGGTTTTCATCACTGTTTCACGATCGATTCCGCTGTTCAGCAATGCATGAGCAATTTTTAACGTTGCCTCCTGACGCCCTTCCTGATGTCCTTCCTGACGCCCTTCCTGATGTCCTTCCTGACGCCCTTCTTGACGTCCTTCTTGACGTGCTTTATGTTCCAATCTTTGCGCTATTGTCATCAGTACCTCCTCATACCTCGGGGACTGTTCTGCCAGTCGCCGGATAAAACCCTCTGGATCGGCGGTATCTCCCGCCTGTAATAAGTAGTTTAGCACGCTTTTTAGCTGCTCATCCGTATAGTAATCATACGCCAGCAGTATGACCAGTTCTTGCAGTAACTCCGCCATATCACGCTGCCGGATATGCTTTTGCACCATTTCCAGTAGCGCGACCCGTTTATGCGTCAGAATTTCATCATCAGGTATCACCGTCACATCGACCAGCGGGAATGGACCGGAATAGATTTCCTTCGCCAGCGCCGGATCATCGAAGCAGTCGAGCCAATGGGTACTCCAGGGATACGGCTGGATTTTCCCGTGATAGAACAACACCGGAATGACCAGCGGTAATTTTTCATGTCCCTGTTCCAGATGTCGTTGCATGGCTGAAATACCGTAACGCATAAGCCGAAATGCTATCATTTTGTCCGGAGTGCTCTGGTGTTCGATCACGCAATACACGTAACCGTCACCTCGGGCTGTTTTCAGTGAATACAAAATGTCGGAATAATGCGCCCGCAGATTGTCTTCAATAAACGACCCGGATTCCAACCGCAGTGTATCCAGATCACAAACGGCCCGTAATGTCGCGGGCAAATGTATCTCCAGAAAGTCTCTGGCCGTATCAATATGACCTAAAAACTGCTTAAAAACAGCGTCATGTGGCGTTGGTGTGTGTTTTTTATTCATAGGCGGATAATAGCATACTTTCTTTTATATTGAAGAAATATTAAGCAAGAAACTGAGCGGACTGTGATGCCTTGAATTTCCTTCTTAATCGAAGTTCAGGTTAATTATCAACATAACTTGTTACTGGATTTGTATTGGTATAAAAGCGTAAAGCCTGATCATTGCGACTAAAATAATAGCCTAAAATAACATGATAATCCGAAGAATTAATAATTTCTTCTATCTCCTGATAGGTGGTTTTTATGACATCTTTGATATGTATTAGGTGAGCATCTCCTATGGAGACAACAAATGTATGATTTTCCTTTTCAGCGGCGTGTTTTGCCATTTTCTCTGCTAACGTTGGATTGATATATTCATCTCGTCATGTACCAGAAGTAGAATGGAGCATTAATGGGCTCTTTTCCTCTGGAACTTAACCAATCTACTATTTTAAGTGCAGGTAATACGCCATTTCCTAAATCTGACTGATAAATATATCCTACAATTCCTTGGCTGGTTGATGTAATATCAATCAGAAACATATGTCCAAATCGGTGATCATTAACTAATGCAACATAGCTACTCGAATCGTTGAATTGACCAAGTTTTTCGGAAAATTCATTGCCGTTTATTTTTTCTTTTTTAAATTGTTCTACAGGATTAACGGCCTGTTCTCCTTCGGTCATTAATTTAAATATATTTTGTGCAGACAAGCCGCAAACCGGTTCAATGGGATCATAAGGGTTTACGCCAACAATATCTTTATAAGCTTTAAGTCCTCCGAATTGAGAAACATTCTCATCGATTACTTTAAGTATAACATCAGAATTTCTATCGATGATTTTATCCTACCAATTATCATACCAAAGTAATTTGTTTCCCTTGGGATCATTATGGAGTTTTATAATATCATCTATTAATTCTGTAGAATTTTCGTTATCGTTTTGGGATGATAATCTCCCTCTTAGTTTAGATGGCTTGGTGTGACAACCCACTTCCAGGTGCGAGTCTGTTGCTATATTTGCAGATTTTGCTGCATTTTTTGTTTCTGTTTTTCCACCATTTTCTTTAACATTTTCACTATATTAGTTTTGCATTATCTTACCTATAGAATAGAATGAATTCGATGAATGAATAGCATATGGATCAAACTAATATTTCACTATTTTATAACATGGAGATCTGAAATAAATATATTAAAAATAATTAATTTTAATAAATAATGATTTGTTAGGTGAGTGATTGTTTTTTATTTTAGTATAAAAATAATTTTAAATCCCAATTAACTTATCAGTATTTTCTTTAGAAACAACAATGCCAACATTGTTTATCTTAACAATAGCCGCCTGGCTGTTTTTCCATTTGGCAAGCGTATCTTTTATTCTGATGATGAAGCAGGTGGATTCAGACTCGCTCTTATCGCTTGGAATGTAAATGTGCCGCTTCTATGTGTTTCGTGCATTGGTTCAAGCTCACTCTGGTGATTTCTATCACCGTTTCACGGTCGAGACTCATGTTGCGGTGACTGTTCTGCCAGTCACCGTAAGATTCTCTTTTACACAAATCGTTGAATGCTGATTAAGTGCTCTTTGCATGAGTTAGTGGCGTATTTGCTCAAGTTCGTTCTGACTCAGACCGGTGGTTTTCATCACTGTTTCACGATCGATTCCGCTGTTCAGCAATGCATAAGCAATTTTTAACGTTGCCTCCTGACGTCCTTCCTGACGCCCTTCCTGATGTCCTTCCTGACGCCCTTCTTGACGTCCTTCCTGACGTCCTTCTTGACGTGCTTTATGTTCCAATCTTTGCGCTATTGTCATCAGTACCTCCTCATACCTCGGGGACTGTTCTGCCAGTCGCCGGATAAAACCCTCTGGATCGGCGGTATCTCCCGCCTGTAATAAGTAGTTTAGCACGCTTTTTAGCTGCTCATCCGTATAGTAATCATACGCCAGCAGTATGACCAGTTCTTGCAGTAACTCTGCCATATCACGCTGGCGGATATGCTTTTGCACCATTTCCAGTAGCGCGACCCGTTTATGCGTCAGAATTTCATCATCAGGTATCACCGTCACATCGA
>NZ_JBHFKZ010000091.1:0-6278 GCF_042879375.1 Photorhabdus sp. RM323S | reverse complement strand
GCTTTGACGGTTTGTACCGCAGTATTCACGGCACTGCCGGCTGTCCCGGACAGGGCCACAGTCAGACCGCTTTGTTTCTGTTCAGTTTTGGAGATAGCGGTATGGCTGTTTTCCGCGCTGGTGATATTGACATCCTGGCCGGTGAGGGTCATATCCCGGCCCGAGACCACATCACTGCCGTGAACGTTGAGCCGTTCTCCCGCGTTGAGCGTGACATTGCCCTGACTGCTGCCGACTGTACTGCCTTTGCTGAGGTTGCTGTCGATGTCAGTGGTGGATTTTTGGCTGGCCTGACCGACGGTAAAGCCGATACCGCCGGTACCCATCAGGCCGGATTTTTTCTCTTTCCGCAGGTGCGTCTCGTGACGGGCTTCATCTGCGGTGGTGACGGTGAGCTGATTGCCGGCGGCCAGATTGACCTCCTGGGTGCCAGCCACGTTACTGCCGATGATGTTCATGTCATTACCAGCCTGCACGGTGACGCTGTCTCCGCTAAGGGTGGTGCTCACTGCTCGGCGCTCATGTATTTCGTCGTGGGTTTCGACTGATGATTTAGAGAGCAAACCTTTGCTGGTCTGTTTACTATGCTCGACCAGGTCTGATGAAGCGATACCGGCATTCAGGGTGAGATTGTTCCCTGCCTGGGCTGTCAGTTGCTGATCGGCATTTACATTAGCGGCGGTAGCATTGAGGTTATTGCCGGCTCGTAGTGCCAGGTTACCAGCGGTGGTTATTTGGCTGCCGGTGTCGTGCTCCTGCGTCAAATGGCGGTAGTTATCGTTCCCCCAATCGCCGTTTTCTGTGCGACGGGTGCGCAGGGTGTCCAATGTCAGGTCACGGCCTGCCGTTATCTCTGTCTGACTGTCTTTACCGGCGTTATCGACTTTGCTGGCAGTAAGTTGGACGTTGTTGATGGCTTTCAGCGACAAGGTACCCTGGTCATTCTGGACATAAATCCCCGCTGGGCGGTCCAGCCAGCGGTTAATATTGTCATCGCGCAGAGTAGAGGTACTGGTGATATCCCGGCCTGCCAGCGCAGAAACTCTATCTTGCCCTTGAATGCTGCCGCCCAAGTTGGTGATATCCTGCTGTGCGGTTAAATCTACTTTGCCACCCTGAATAAAGCCACTGTTGGTCAGGTTTTTAGCGGTCAATCGAGTGACTTCACGTCCGCTAATGGTGCCACTGTTGGTGATATCGCCCCGGCTGTTTAGTACCACGTTACGACCGGATAACAGGGCACCATCTCCGGTCAGGTCGCCTTTATTGACCCGGGCGTAGACCTGCGGCACGGTCACGGTCTGCGTTGTGCCATTCGGCAGGGTCACCGTCCGGTTGGTCAGCCAGATGATGTCCGAGGTGAGCAGAGACATTTGTGACGGACTCAGTGCGATACCTGGGGTCAGTTGTTGTTGTTTGCTGAAGGAGACCCCGGCTTCCATCAACGCTTTGAATTGGGCTTCATCGTTGTTGTGACCAGCCAGATAACGTTGGCCGGTCAACTGGGTGATTTGCTCACGTACCAGACGCTGTTCATAGAATCCGTCGCCTAGGCGTTTGTGGGTCAGTGCCGGGTCATTGGTGAGCTGTTGTTGCATATAATCCGTGCCCAGCCATTTTTTATACTGGGTGAATTTGGGATCGGTTTCTACCAGATAATGGCTGTCACTACCCGGTTGCACGATGTACAGGCTGTTATCCGGCAAACGGGTATTTGGGGCAACGATGCGGATAAGCGGTTCGACGCTTTGGCCTTTGACAGTATCAGGCGGTAGCGCCAGTTCAAATTGTTGACCGGTCGGTAATACGAGTGGACGTTCAGCCAATGTGCCACTGTTTGGCAGGGTAACGGTGGCGGGTGGCAGCACCCGTTCAGTCTGTTGGGCCGGTGAAAGTGATGGATGTTCAACCAGAGCGTCTCTGTTCGGCAGTGCCACTGTGCCAGATGGTAATACCAGCTCAGTCTGTTGGCCCGTATGAGAAAATAATGGGCGATCAGCCGATGTGTTCCTGTCCGGCAGTGTGACTGTTTCCGTAGGGATAGTTACGGTGGTTCCTCGGTCGTCAGTCTGTGTCGGGATGTTGAGTGTGATGGCGTTGATAGTCGCGTTCATGAGCGTAACTTCACCTGCTTCCGCCATTCTTGAGGTCAGATTAATCCCGGCTGGTGCACTTTGAACACGGCTTGTCTGCCTGTCACTTATCGTTATGCCAGTAGCGTCAGGGCGGGTGTTACCCTGCCAGGCCAACGCTTTTAGGTCAATAGTTTCGGTTACCGGTGCCGGGCGATAATCGCTCCAACTTCTCCCCTGGGATGTTTTGGTGCCACGACCTTTGCGTTTTTTCTTTTTGGCGTACCAGCTGATCTGGTGGCCTTCATCCATGATAATGCGTTCACCTTTGGTAGCGTTGTTGTGCAGTTCATCAATATTGCCGTCCAGTGTTGCGCCAGCCACGATTTGACTGTCATTGTTGGTCAACGTTGCGCTATTCAGGGTCATATTGCCCCCGGCCAGAATTTTACCTGGATCGCTCTCTTTTATCTGGGTTTCTGTGATGGTATGGGTGTACCGGTACTCGTAAAATTCATTACTCCTGCTGCCATCAGGCATAATGGCGTCGTGCACACCGTATTTGTTTCGGTAGGATGTGTCTACTTGCGACCAGTCATAACGGGTAGTGTGTTCGCTCAATACCGCTTCATGACGCTGGGATTTTTCTACTTCCACCACCTGTGTCACTAGTCGGTCATTGGTATTACGGATAATAGCGGCATCAATCCTTAGGTTACCGCCTGCCTCAATGGTTGCCGCGTGGTTGTTGAGCTTGCCAGCCTGACTGGTGGCGACTAGGTTTTCATCCAGTTGTCCGCCGATGCGCATATCACCCACGCTGTAAATCTGGGCATGGTTAAGGTTGTTTAGAGTCCCAGTAGCAATGTCCATTTGGTCTCGAGCGGCAATGACGGCGGCTTTGCCATTCAGTGCGGTGTTATTGAGCGTGCCTGTCTGGAGGGCTATCTGGTCACCGTAAATACGTCCGGTGCCAGTGTTGTCCAGTATTTTGGTTGTCAGATGGGTGAGATCGCCGTCAATAAGTCCCGTGTTAGTCAATGTGTCACGGATATTGAAGTGGGTTTTCTCGGCACTGATCTCCGCAGCTTGGGTGTTGGTGAGGTTTTTTGCTGCCAGATACGCCTGTCCGGCTTTAATTGTGCTGTCATTGATGATGTTGCCTGCGGTTTCCAGCGATAGCTTGCCGTTGGCGGCGATGTTATCAGTGTTGTGGAAATCCTGTTTTAACTTTATCTCCATATCGCCCTGTGATAACACCTGCCCGCCACCACTCAGAGTGTCAACTTTGATACTGGTTTTTTCACTCGCAATTAAAATGCCTTTTTGATTGTTAACCGTCAGTTTCTGATCTTCGTCTTCAATGGTGAGTTGCTTTCCACCAGAAATCAGTCCCTGTGTGTTATCCAGTGTCTGACTGACGATGGTTTGCAGGCTGTCGGCCCCCCGTAATGCGCCTTGAGTGTTATCCACTTGTTGAGCTTTAATGATCAGGTGTTGAGCTTCAGTTCCCCGCTCAGGATAATTAGTCTCCCGGTTAATCAGTTCTGCCGTGTCTAGAGTCAGCCGTTGGTCACCATGGATAAAGCCGTCAGTGTTGTTCGTTTGTTTCTTCGCGTTAAGTGTTGAGTCACCCACAGCGTTGATCTGTCCGTGACGGTTGTCGAGTTGCTGGGTATCCAGGTTCATGGTGCCTGCTGACAACAGTTTACCGTCCTTGTTATCTGTATCAGCCAATCCTGTGTCGATAACCAGTTTCCCACCCTGAATATGTCCGTGGCGGTTGTCCAGTTTGCCGCTGGTCACTGTTGTTCCCTTATCACCAATGATACGGCCGTGCTGGTTGTCCAGTAGCTGCTTGTTCGTGTCAATATTGACGGTTTCCGCCGACTGTAATTTGCCATTGTGGTTGGTGAGTGTTTGGCTGTGAATCTCCAATCCACCATTACCGGCAATATGACCATTGTTATTGATTAATGTCGTGCCGATGATGTCGGTTTTTCCGTCAGCAGCGATAAAACCGGTGTCATTATTTAACTCACAGATATCCAGCATCAAATCTCCCAGAGCAGACACTCTTCCTGATTTATCTTTGTCACCGTTGTTATCCAGGCGTTGGCCCTGGGTGTTCAGTCTCAGTGTTCCATCAGACCGGACGGTGCCTTTCAGGTTATTGAATGCTTGGGTAGTGAGCATAGTTTGTTGAGTGCCGACAATAGTGCCTTGGGTGTTATTCACGGCGGCGGTGTTCAGTGTTGCAACTTTACGACTGGTAATAGTGCCAGCCTGATTATGTAAATCACCGCTGGTGATCAGTAGGTCGTCCTGGCTGTGAATGCCCTCTTGATCGTCACTGTTCTCATTAATCAGAACATGGCCGTGTGTATCAAGTGTCAGTTTACCTGCGGAATGTAACAGGCCGCCTCTGTTGTTAGTTTCATTCACTGATAATTCCAGTGCATCGGTTTCGCTGGAGAGGGTCCCGCGTTGATTTTTCAGTTCACCGCCAGTGATGGTTGTTTTTCCTGTGCCAATAATTACGCCATCATGGTTGTCGATTTCACCTGTTGTTAAGGTCATCGTCCCTTTACTGATAACACCACCGTTGTCGCCGCTTTGGGCGGTTGTCAGTTTTTTCCCGTGGGTGTCCAGCGTCATGTTGCCATCAGATTTTATCTTCCCACCGGTACTGTTAAGTTCTCCGCTGCTAAGTTGCAAGTTTTTATTACTGAGTATTGTGCCGCCCAGATTGTTTAATGTCTGTTTATGTGAATCAATGTCGGTTTCGTTGCCATGGATATATCCTCGGTCATTGGTGAGTTCACCTGTCATCAGTTTTAGGGTATCTTGCGCGACAATTCCGCCAACTTTACCGCTATCGGTATTAGTTAGTTTCTTCTGTTGTGTATCCAGTTTCAGGCTGGCTATAGATTTCATCAGCCCGCGTTGGTTGTTAACTGCCTGTGCTATCAGGTCCGCTTTACCTTTCGAGAGGATTTTTCCGTCGGTGTTGTTGAGGTCATGGCTGATCAGTGTGATCTCGCTTTGTGAGCCTATCACGCCAGCAGTGTTATCGATTTCTCCAACTTTTAAAGTCAGGTCACTACCGCTGCGTATGCCATGGTTATTTCCACTTTTTTGCGTTTGCGCGTTAGTCAGCTTCTGGCCGAGGGTATCAAGTGAAAGGGTAGTGCCGGATTCTAGCAAGCCGCCTGTGTTGTCAGTTTCGTTCACGGTTAATGTCAGCGCACCTTTTTTGCTGACGAGTGTTCCACCCTGATTTTTCAATTCACCGCCAGTGACTGTTGTTGCTCCTGTACCAGTAATGGTTCCATCATGGTTGTCGATTTCACCAGTGGTCAGAGTAAGTGTGCCTTTACTGACAATACCCCCGTTTTTCCCGCTTTGTGCAGTGGTCAGTTTTTCTCCATGCGTGTCCAGCGTTATGTCGCCATCAGATTCTATTGTTCCTCCAGTACTGTTGAGTTCACCACTGTCGAGTTGCAGGTTTTTCTTACTGGTTATGGTGCCTGCTAAGTTGTTTAGCGCTTGCTGATGGGTGTTAATGTGGGTTGCGTTGCCACGGATAAATCCGCGGTCATTGATCAGTTTACCGGTGGTCAGTTCCAAGGAGTCTTGCGCTACAATCCCGCCGTTTTCACCGCTGTCAGTGTTGACCAGTTCCTGCTGCTGGGTATCCAGATCCAGACTGGCTGTGGATTGAATTAGTCCGCTTTTGTTGTTGACCGCTTGTGTTGTCAGGCCTGCTTTTCCCTTTGAAAGAATTTTTCCTTTGGTATTGTCGAGGTTCTGGCTGGTCAGTGTGGTTTCGCCTTGTGAATCTATCACACCAGTGGTGTTATCGATTTCTCCAGCTTCCAGTGTTAGGTCACTGCCGCTGAGAATGCCGCGTTTTTCTCCGCTCTGGGCGTTAGTCAGCTTTTGGCCTTGGGTGTTGAGTGAAAGGGTGGTACCGGATTTCAACAAGCCTCCGGTGTTGTCCATTTCACCGGTTTTCAGTGTCAGTTGCTGATGCTGACTGACTATTGTACCTCCGGTGTTATCGACTATTCCTGATGATGTCACTTTGAGTTGTTGATTAGCTGCTACGATCCCCTGATGGTTATCAATGGTACCTGCGGTCATGGTCAGGGTTCCCAGGCTGGAAATCCCCTGTTCAGGTTGGCTGTTACTGTTGGTTATAGT
>NZ_JBHFKZ010000090.1:0-6578 GCF_042879375.1 Photorhabdus sp. RM323S | reverse complement strand
TGGGCACCGGAGCCGCCACGGATGGCGGCGACTGCGGCGGTGGGCGCTAGCATTGAGGCTGACAGCAGCGGGCGCAGCCCGGTGCGCCTCTCGGGCTAAGAAGCCCAACCCGGCGGCCAGCCGCGCACCGTTGTTGAGGTCACCGCGCAGCGCCCATTGGTGGGCGGCGCCGACATAATGTTTGTTAAGCGCGGCGGGCCGTGCAGGCCCATTGCGCTTAATGCAACATTATGTTGAATGGTGGCTGACCGGCAACGATGCTGACAGAGGACACCGAAGTTCAGCGCCGGGCGGCCACCATTTACCGCCGGCACTCCGAAGGTGGGCAGGCAGTCCGTGCGCAGGGACGCGCGCGGTCTGCCTTTCACTGCACCCCACACGCTCACAGGGAACCGGCTAACGTTAAAGACTGTCCAACCGCACTGAGGTTTCAGGCCGGCTTTGGGCTGTCCGGCTTATCGTCTGGCGGCGTGGCCTGCTTTGACTGCCGTTCTGCCGGGTGGGTCTGCTCATGCACTTTCTTTAAGTGACCGATTGCCACCCGCGTATAGATTTGCGTGGTTTCCAGTTTCTCATGCCCCAGTATCGCCTGGATATGCCGGGTGTCCGCGCCGTTCTCCAGCATCTGAGTCGCCATTGAGTGGCGGAACAGATGGCAGGCACCGGGTTTGTTGAGCTTTGCTTCCTCACGGATGGTTTTACCTACCATCAGTGTCAGCGTGGTACGGGCCAGCGGTTTGCCCTTACGGGTGATAAACACGTGCCCGCTGTCATGTTTCCACGCCAGATGCGGGCGTACGTGGTCCAGATACCGCTCCAGCCAGTGCAGTGCCCGCGTGCCTATTGGCACAACCCGGTCCTGCCGATTCTTGCCCTGCCGCACGACCAGTACCCCGCGATGCCTGTCAATGTCGCCCAGCCGCAGGTTAATCAGCTCCATGCGCCGGATGCCGGTACTCCAGAACACTTCCAGTATCGTCCGGTTGCGCAGTTTCAGCGGCGTCTGTGCGTCGAGACTCGTCAGTACCTGGTCTGTCTCTGTTTCACTCAACACCTGAGCGGGCAGACGCCGCTCGGCTTTGGGGATAACAAGCTGCTCCGCCGGGTTATACAGGATATGGTGGCGCTGTAATAACCAGCGGAACCAGACCCGTATCATGGTCAGCCGTTGTAACTGGCTGTTGTTGCTGTAGTGCTCGCCATCGGCCTTGCAATAATGGCGAAGATAACGCTGCCAGCTTTCGAGTACCGTTAAACTCACCTGCGGCGCGTGACAGACCGACCGCTGCTCACACCAGTCCACGAAAGGCGTCAGGGCGTCCCGGTAGTTGGACACCGTGCTGAGACTGTGCCCGCTGACCGTGCGGATTTCCAGATACGCCGCAAGAAGCTGGCGCAGTGTGGCAAGGGTAACGTCGTGTTGTGTCTGCATAAGTTTTCCCTGTGTGTCATGTCGGTGAAGGGTAGGTTGTGTTTCCATCGTCTGCCTCTGATGGGAGTTCTGTCGGTATGCTACGGTTTTTTTATTCTGTCCTGTCGGAACAGTGATTTTTTGCTGAACCCGACCACTTTGCTATGAAGCCTTGTTGTGCCTGACTTTGCGCTGATACCTGTCACCCGACCGCCTGCCGACCTGACGCCGACTAGCAGGTGACCGCTTAACGTCTTACCCCGACCGGACGATTTCATACTGCGCTATTCAGGGCGCTATCAGCCCGCTCAGGTGTGCGGCGTCGCTGTCTTCTCCGTCGAACAGCAGTTCGTAGATGAACGTCAGCCCGCGCCGGTGCAACAGCAGGTACTCCATTTCAACCAGCCGTGAGAGATGGATTTTCAGCTGGGTATCGCCCCACTGCACCGCATCACGCAGCATTTTTCGGGTAAACAACATGTCATGGCGCGGCTGCCCGCTTTTCCTGACCCAGCCTTGTATCAGCAACAACAGCCTGCGCGTTTGCGGCGGCATCTCGTCGAGCGTCCGGCCTAAGATGTCATGCGCAAGGTCATTCGCCAGCCGGATATCGTCTTTGGTGACCTCGATATACTCAAGGGTTTGCCCGCGATGCCCGGCGGTTTTGACTTCCCGCTGGTGCTGGTGCAGCAGGGCGATGCTCTGGATTAAGGTCAGGTATTTCATATGGTCACGGCGCGTGCGGGTCTTGTCTGACATAAAGGTCAGTTGCGACGCATACGGATTGACCACATTCAACGGACGCAGTAGCCGCTGGGCGTTCTGGTGCAGCGTGGTGAGATAGTTCCGTTCATTGTCAGCCAGCAACCCTTCAAGGGTCTGTTGGTGGCGCTGCAACGCATGGATAGCTTCCGTCTGTTCACGGGATTCGTTGATGGTCAGCACCAGACAGCGATTCAACAGCTCTTCGTCTACATCGATGGCGGTGGTGGTCAGCATCAGCATGACCGGACCTTTGACCGTGTAGCTTTTGGTGACAAGGTTGCCCGTCGCTTCGTCCTTGCCGGTGCTGGCAATGGTCAGTTCGCCATCGCTTTGCAGCAGTTTGAGCGCATAGGCCGCCTGCCGTACGCCTTCTTCTTCGGCGATTGCCAGTATCTTGTGTTGCAGGTTGGTGTCGCCCAGATAAAACAGGCTCTGCCCTGTCATGGCGCTGTATTGCACCCGTTCTTCCGGGGGTATCAGATTGAGTACCGCCTCCATTAAGGACGATTTGCCTGCCGCGCTGCTGCTCTGTATCAGCACAGCCAGCGGTTTGGCGAGCTTGCGGCTCACTGCGGCCAGATACCCGGCAAGCAGGTTAGTGGATTCCCCCACCACCCCGCAGGCGGCTAAATCCGCGGTGATACGCGCCGTCAGATTCGGGTTTTGCAGCAACGCCAGCGCGGCAGCCCGCTCGGTGTCGTTCATCTCCGGTGTTTTCTGTTCAGCCGCTATTTCCGCCTGCTGCTGCCACTGCTCAACCGCCAGTAACACCTGCCCCAGTGCCCGGCGGATATCTCCCTCAGCCAGCCCCAGCTCGGTTGCCGCCATACGGGCATACCCCTGACGGCTGCGTGCGCTCATCAGGTCGACGCCATCCAGGAACATCACGCCGCTTTGGGTATCAATGACCTGTGCATTGAGCTTCATGGCAACTGCGCCCGCTTTCACGGAAGACAACCCCCGAATGCCCCAGCGCAGGCGGCCCAGCGAGACTTTAAGCTCCCCGTCAGCCCCCGTTTCCCAGAGAAGGCCGGGCGTCGGGTGTTGCCCCGCCGTCACAACAGCCGCTAAAGCCGGAGGCGGGGCGGCTTCGGCGGATACTTCTGCTTCCGTGCGTGCGGCAACAGCCGTTGACATTGGCGTCGCGCTCTCAAGCAGCAGGGCGAAGGCGGCTTCCGGCTCGGCCACCTGACACAGATACTCATTCGCATCCATTTCGGGCGGGAACATCACCCGCAGCGGGGTGATACCTTTTGCCAGCAGCGCCTCTGCCAGTTTCACCGCTGCTTCATTGCCCGCGCTATCATTGTCGAAGGCGATAAGGACCTGTTTGATGCCATGCCGCTCAAACACCAGCCAGTGGTCAGCCGTCACCCCGTTGACCCCGTAAGCGGCGGTCACGTTCCGATGACCGGCGACCCAGAACGACATCGCATCAATCAGGGATTCACACAAGATAAGGCTTTTCGAGGCCATCAGCGCCGTTTCATTCCAGACCCCGCGATGGGGACCCGGCAGATAGAGATGATAGACGGACCCCGGCCGCAACCGGTCCCGGATTTTGCGCCCGTATATCTCCCGGACCTGCCCCTCAGGGCCAGTCACCGGGACAACCAGCGCTCCGCTAAAGTGCTCATGACCCGATTCACGCATCAACCCTACCGCCCGCAGTCGCGCCCGGATTTCAGCGCCCGGTTTGAGTTTCTTTGACGGCAGCCGATATCCCAGCGTGCGGTTGGCAAAGCCCAGCCGGAAGTGAGCGACTAACTCCGGGTGATTGAGTCGCCGCTGTGTCAGATACGCCTGCATCTCCGGCGCATTCAGCAACGTGTGGTGATAGAACTCAACCACCCGATGCAGCAGCGCCTGCCGGCCGGCTTCATCTTCGGCCAGCAATGTCGGTTCAGACGGCGCAACCAGCGGTTCGACCGCCGGATTTTCGCCCAATAAAGCCCGCAACCGCTCCGCCGCATGGCGCAGACTTAAGCTTTCGGTTTTCATCACCCAGTCCAGCACCGAACCGCCCGCATTACAGCCGAAGCAGTGATACAGATTCTTTTTCGGGCTGAGCACCATTGACGGGGTTTTCTCCTGATGAAACGGGCACAGCAGCACGTAATCATCTTTGCCGTGTTTAATCAGCTTTCGTCCCTGTTGTTCTGCCACGGCCACTAAGGAGGCGGCGGCTTTCAGGTGCTGTAATTCGGTTTCGGGTATCCGTGCCATGCTGTTGACTCCTAAATCCTGTCAAGATTTAAATTGACTCTTAATTGGATTTATTTATAATCCTTTTAGGAGTTACTTGCAACCCCTAATTCAGACAAGCCCTTACACTAACGGAGTCACTATGCAAACAGAGTTTTTGATTATGCAAAATGCTGAACTCCGCAAAGAGTTTGGGGTACGTCTCAAGGCGCTACGTAAGCAGAAGGGATGGCCTCAGAAAGAACTGGCTGGGAAAGTTGAGATCCGTTTTCAACAACTGAACAAGTACGAGAGCGGACTTAACATACCTCCCGCTGAGATGATGGTTAAGCTGGCTGATGTGTTAGGGGTCACTGTGGATTATCTGCTGACAGGCAATCCTGTTGAAGATTCACCGCTGGCTAACTCTCGATTATTTAGGCGTTTTCAGGTTCTGGAACAACTGGCACAAGAAGATCAGGAAACAGTTATTAAGATCATTGATGCCATGATCGCCAAGCAGCGTATGGAGTCTGCATTGCTGCCCGTTGATGAACCGGAGGGATAAAAATAGCGCGGCGCTGATGTGTTGAGACCACACCAACGCCGCTCACCACAAGCAACTAAGAAGGAGTTGAATGATGGCTAAGGCGCATTCTAAAGCAGAAGCGGCGGTAAATAAAGCCGCGAAAACAGAACGTTATTACACCGTGGGATACGTGCCGCAAAATGACAAGGCCAGTGCCCCGCCCGCAATCCACCTGAGAGGCCAATGGCTTAAGGCTGCCGGCTTTGATAAAGGCTGTACACTCACGGTTAAAATTATGGACGGTTGTCTGGTGCTCATTCCTGACAGTGAAGCTACGCAACACTATCAGCAGCAATACCAGCGGCAGCAGAACCAGCTTAATGAGATTAAGCTGCGAATGCGGGAGATGCTGGCTGGGTACAACGCGGGCTAAGGGAGGGGATAAAATGAAAGTGATGATTGAACATTTGCAGGATATTCAGTTAACCCATATTGAAGCACTGGCCTTGGCCCAACTGGTTAAGCGGCTGAACTGGGCGGAGATACGCGCCTGTGCGGTGAATGACGAGGAAGCGTATCAGATTAAGGATGCGATCGGTAAGCTCCAGTCGGCACTGGCTTACTGTGGGTATGCGCCACGGTAGATATTAAGAAGGCTGGAAGATCTTTGAGATCTTCCAGCCTTTCATATTTATTTATATGACATCAATCGCTTATATAAAAATTCAATGAAATTGCTTGCATATAATTTATTTTCTGTTCCTAATGATATGTAAACTTCGACCAGATTATTTGTATTGAAATAAAATTCTTCTCCGAAGTCTGTATTTGAAACAACTAATTTGCCTTCATTAAGGTAATTATTAGCTATTGTATTTTGATATACTAAGTCACCGCCAATAGCTTCCTCAAACGGAATGCAATATATGCTATATATCTCATCTCCACATATATCACCACCACCAAAGTTATTCAAAAACCATTTATAATCATAAGGTAATGTTAGTGATAATGCTTTTTCTGTTTTATTTATCCATTCAGGAGAGGGGGCATCATCTGCACTTCCCATATTTAATAAATCGGGATGTTCCGCGAATAAATCTATTAATTCATCTCTGTTCATTTAAAATCTCCAGCTCTATTGATCCAATACTGTTCTCGCCATTTATTAAATGTAGCTCGATCTATTCCTGAAGGAATCGTATTAGGATTTATATGAATTGCTTTGTGATTAACTTTATGGAATGTTTGGCTCATTTCAGCAATAGGACCGTTTTGAGTTTGTAACATATGATGTAAGTTTACAGCTTTTCCATCATGCCCAACAGGGGCCCTACCTGATGCCATTCGTTCAATATTAGTTCCTCGAATCACTTTCCCTTGATCTCGCCATGCCGACATATGTTGAGGATCAAACAGATCATTTCTTTGATATACCTTATTCCCTTTAAATGTAATCGGGTCTGATGACCAATATTTTCCCTTTTGACTATAGTCAGTTGGACACCCAGCCAGACCCAGAGGGTCAATCCAGTTCGCCGGATTATGGACATACCCGTACGGGTTAAATCCTCCACTAAGATTCAAAGGGTCAGGCGATAAGTACTGTCCCGTTTCCCTGTCGTAATAACGGAACCGATTATAAAATAAACCGCTCTCCGTGTCTTCATACTGACCACAAAACCGCAG
>NZ_JBHFKZ010000089.1:0-6725 GCF_042879375.1 Photorhabdus sp. RM323S | reverse complement strand
CCAATCAGTTGCGCCTGTTGCAAACGCTGCTGTTCTTTTTCCCTGTCAAATATCGGACTGAGGACATTAGCGGCGTTATCGGTATCGCCGCTCAGAGTGGCAATATCCTGCGTTTGGTGGTCCTTATCCCGGATAATCACCGCGCCCTCACTGACGGCAGCGTGCGTGGTACTTTCATCATGGCCGGCGCTGTTCGCGCCCACCAGAGTATTGGCGGCCAGATTGCTCAGTAATTGACTGCCAACGGGCCCCCCGGTGCTGATACCGGCACTCTGGTGTTCAGTACGGAAGTCCGCTTTGTTTTGAATGTCCTTAAAGCCCAACGTGCCCGTGTCAAGGGTGTTGTGGGCTTTGTCGGCCGTGCTGGCAATCACCGCGCCGTCAAGCTGAGTATGGTCCCCCACGTTCACCTGATAGCCCCCTTTCCCCGCATACAGCCCGGTTTGTTCCTGTACGCTGTCAAAATTGCTGTGGAGTTTGTCGCGGCTGGCGCTGAGGCTGAGGGTCCCGCCCGGTTGCGGGACCACGGTGGCACTGGCCCCGGCACTGGCGTTCTGCTGCTGACTGTCATAGCGGTGGCTGTCTTGTTCGCTACTGAGCGTCAGATGACGTTTCACCTCGGCGGTTATCTGTTCGCCGCTGACCTGCGCCCCTTTGAGCGTGGTGTCCCGGCCACTGTTCAGCTCGACGGTCTGTCCTGCCTGTAACGTGGTGTTATTGTGACTGACACTGTTGCCATTTTCATGGCCTTTGCCCCGACTGACATTGGCTGAGACATTCAGGCCGGTGCCCCCCGGTCCCGCAGTCAGGCCCACGCCCAGCGAGCTGCCGTGGCGGCTGTTTTTGCCGGTGGTCTGCTCACTGTTCTGACTGGAGGAGAGCTGAATATCCCGGTTAGCATTCAGTTGCAGGTCTTTACCCGCCTGTAACTGGCTGCCCTGAATACGGATATCCCCGTTCGGGCCTGTGGGGCCTTTGCTCTCCCCGTTAGCGGTTATCGTGAGGTTATCCCCGGCGGTGAGATGGCTACCCTGTTGGGTGGTCTGATGCTGCTGCTGTTCTGAACGGGAAGACTGACGCCCGTAGGACAGGTTAACCCCGGCCAGGTTGTTATTGCCTTTGTCATCACTGCCCTGAGCCTCCGCCAGTCGGCCCGCCTGCACGGCCTGTACCCCACTCAGGGCGGCTTTGGTGTGCTGTAACGCGTTGAGGCGCGGGTCTTCGGTCTGCTGCGCTTCACGGACCGTTTGCACCGCGCTGTTGACGGCACCTCCCGCCGTGCCACTCAGCGCCACGGTTAAGCCGCTCTGTTTTTGCTCGGTTTTTGTCAAGACCGTGTGATTATTTTCCGCACTGGTGATACTGACGCGCTGACCGCTGAGGGTCATGTTTTTACCTGCCACTACGTCACTGCCGTGAACCCGGAGCTGTTCACCTGCGGTGAGAGTGACGTTGCCCTGACTGCTACCCACCGTGCTGCCTTGGGTCAGCTGGCTGTCACTGTCCGTAGTGGTTTTTTGGCTGGCCTTGCCTAATGTGAAGCCGATACCCCCGGTGCCCATCAGGCCCGATTGTTTCTCCTGCCGTAAATGGGTTTCATCGTGCGCTTCGGCTACGGTGGTGACGGTGAGCTGATGACCGGCGTTCAGGCTGACATCCTGCGTGCCCGCCACATGACTTCCACGGATATGCAGGTCTTTACCGGCCTGGAGATTGACCTTATCGCCACTGAATGTGGTGCTCAGGGCCTGCCGGTCATGCACTTCGTCGTGGGTTTCCACTGACGACTTCGACAGCCAGCCTTTACTGGCTTGTTTGCTGTGCTCCACTAAGTCGGATGAGGCGGTACCGGTGGTCAGCGTCAGGTTATTTCCGGCCTGCGCCGTCAGTTGCTGACCCGCATTAATCTGAGCTGCGGTGGCCGTCAGGTCATGCCCGGCTTGCAATGTCAGGTCACCGGCGCTGGTTATCTGGCTGCCGATATCGGTCTGTTGGGTCAGATGGCGCGTGTTACCGCCGCCCCAGTCGCCGCTTTCTGTGTGTTGCGTGTTTACGGTCTCCAGCGTCAGGTCATGCCCGGCCGTTATCCCGGTGTGACCGTCTTTCCCGGCGTTCTTCACCTCACTGGCGGTTAATTGCACATTGTTGATGGCGCTCAGCGATAAGGTGCCGTTATCGTTCTGCACATAGATGCCCGCAGGGCGGTCCAGCCAACGGTTCGCCTCATCCCCGCGCACGGTTGAGGCACTGGTGATATCGCGGCCTTGCAAGCTCACCCGGTCATCTCCTTGAATCTGACCACCCCGGTTAGTGAGCGTCTGTTGGGCCGTTAAGTCGACTTTACCGCCGCGAATAAAGCCGCTGTTGGTCAGATTGTTGGCGGTCAGTTGCGTGACGTCACGCCCGCTTATCGTGCCGCTGTTGGTGATATCGCCCTGACTGTTGAGCGCCACCGTATTGCCGGCCAGCAAGGCACCATCACTACTGCTCAGGTCGCCCTGACGCACGCGCGCATAGACCTGCGGCACGGTGACCCCCTGCGTGGTGCCATCCGGTAAGGTCACGGTCTGGTTAGTCAGCCAGATAATGTCCGAGGTCAGCAGCGCCATCTGCGCCGGGCTGAGGGCCACGCCCGGCGTTAACTGTTGCTGTTTACCAAAGGCAATACCGGCATCCATCAGCGCTTTAAACTGCGCTTCATCATTGTGGTAACCGGGCAGATAACGCTGGCCGGTCAGTTGAGTGATTTGGTCGCGCACCAACCGCTGTTCATAGAATCCGTCCCCTAACCGTTTGTGGACCAGCGCCGGGTCATGCGTTAACTGTTGCTGCATGTAGTCCGAGCCCAGCCACTGTTTGTACTGGGTGAATTTCGGGTCGGTCTCCACCAGATAGTGGCTGTCACTGCCCGGTTGCACGGTGTACAGGCTGTTATCCGGTAATCGGGTATCGGGCGTGATAACGCGGATGACCGGGTCAACCGTTTGTCCTTTCACTGTCTCCGAGGGCAAACTCAGTGGCTGATTTTTGATACCGTTCACCGGTGTGACCGCCGTGGGGGCAGTATGTATCTGACCGGTTTGTCGGTCTGTAATCGTGATATCGGTACCCTGTGGACGGGTATGCGCCTGCCAGGCCAGCGTTTTCAGGTCGATGGTTTCTATGATGGGGGCAGGGTCATAATTGCTGCGGCTTTTCCCCTGTGAGGTTTTGGTCCCCCCGAACCCGAACTTTTTCTTTTTGGTTTTTTTTGCATACCAGTGGGTCTGGCTGCCGGTATCAGTGGTCACGCGTTCGCCCTGCGTGGCGATATTGTGCAGCTCGCCTATCACTCCGTCCAGCGCCCCGCCGGCGATAATTTGGCTGTCGTGATTGGTGACCTGTGCACTGTTGAGCGTCAGATTGCCCCCGGCCAGAATTTTACCGGGGTCACTCTGTTTGACCTGGGTTTCTTTGACGGTGCGGGTGTACTGATATTCGTAAAAGTCATTACTGCCGCTGCCGTCCGGCATGATGGCATCGTGCACGCCGTATTTATTGTGGCGAGAAGTGTCCACCTGTGACCAGTCGTAACGGGTGGTCTGGCCGCTCAGTACTGCGTCATGATTCTGAGACTTTTCCGTTTCGACGACCTGAGTGACCAGCCCGGCGTTGGTGTTGTTAATCTGGTCGGCATTCATCTTCAAGTGGCGTCCGGCTTCAATCGTCGCCGCGTGGTTATTGAGCTCTCGTGCCTGACCGGTAGCCGCCAGAGTGTTATCCAACCAGCCGCCGATGTGCATATCGCCCACGCTGTCAATCTGGGCATGGTCACGGTTGTTCAGTATTCCGGTGCCAATATCCAGCCGGTCACGCGCGGCAATCACGGCGGCTTTGCCACCCTCTGCGGTGTTATTCAGAGTCCCTGTCTGGAGCGCGAGCTGGTCACCGTAAACGCGCCCGGTGCCGGTGTTGTTCAGGGTGTTGGCCGTCAGGTGGGTCAGGCCACCGTCAATCAATCCGGTATTGTTCAGCGTATCGTGAACCGTGATTTGCGTTTGTTTGGCGCTGATTTCACCGGAGGCGCTGTTGGTGAGATGCTGTGCGTCAAGATGCAGCGCCTGACCGGCTTTTATCTGGCTATCATTGAGGAGATTGCCGGTCGTTTTCAGGGTCAGATTGCCATTGGCCGCCGTATTGCCGGTATGGTGAAAATCCTCAGTTAAAGTGACCGCCATATCGCCTTGTGATAACAGTTGGCCGTCACCGCTCAGAGCATGGGCGTTAATCGTGGCGTGCTCCCCGGCAATCAGCGTGCCTTGCCGGTTGTTAATCACCAGAGACGTAGGACGGGCCTCGTCGCCTACGGTAAGCTGTTTGCCCGTGGAGATTAACCCCTGTGCATTCTCCAGCGTATGACTCACCTGAGCTTGCAGGTGATTGGCTGCCCGTAAGGCACCCTGGGTATTGTCCACCTGTTGAGCGTTGACCGTCAGGTTTTGCGCTTCCACGCCGTTATCCGTCTGCGTTGTTTCCCGGTTAATCAAATGAGCGGTGTTCAGGGTCAGTTGTGCGCCGCCACGGATAAGGCCGCCGGTGTTGTTGGTTTTTTCCTGCACATTAAGCGTGGTATCGCCCACCGCCTGCACCTGACCGTGACGATTGTCGAGCTGATGAGTGTTCAGGGTTAAGGTGTCCGTGGATAACAATTTGCCGTCCCGGTTATCCAGCGCGGCGTGTCGGGTGTCGATAGCCAACTGTCCGCCTTGAAGATGACCGTGGCGATTGTCCAGTGGACCGCTGGTTATTGTGGTTTTTCCTGCTCCAATAATCTGGCCCTGCTGGTTATCCAGTAACTGCCCGTTAGTATCCAGAGTCAGGGCGTCGGCGGATTGTAAGGCCCCCTCGCGGTTTATCAGTTGTCGGCTGTGAATGTCCAGCCCGCCATTCCCGGCAATCTGTCCCTGAGTATTAGTGAGCTTGGCGCTGGTCAGCGTGGTTTTACCGTCTGCGGCGATTATCCCGCCGGTGTTATCCACATCGCCGGTGCGCAGGGTTAACTGCCCGCCGCTTAACACCCGGCCCGACTGATTGTCCAGCGTGTCTTTGACCGCCAGTGTCAGCGAGCCTTTTTCAGCGGCCACGAGGTGGCCGTGATGATTATCGACGGTTGTTGCCTTCAGGTTCAGGTTGCCGTTGCCCGCAATAGTGCCGTTTTGGTTATCCAATATCCGGGTGGTGAGGGACAGGGTATCTTTGCCCTGTTGTTGCATCACGCCGCCTTGATGGCTCAGGGTATCCGCGTTGACGGTTATCTGCCCGGCCTGAGTCTCGGCGTGGTTGAGTTGCAGTTCACCGGCCTGTATCGTCAGGGTGCCATTGGTGAGTAGTTTGCCCTGATTACCCAGCCACCGTTGGGTGTTGAGTGACAGTGTCCCGTTGCCTGCCAGTTGTACTGTCCCCTGAGTGTTATCGGCCTGATGCGCGGTGAGATGCAGCGCCTCGCCGTGACTGGCAATAGTGCCCTGCTGGTTGTCGAGCCGGTCGGTGGTGAGCGTCAATTCCCCCTGATTGAACACCCTCCCCTCACGGTTATTCAGGGTGCGGGTATGAAGCACCAGTTCACCGGGACCGGTCTGATTAATTTTTCCCTTCAGGTTAGAGATATCAGGCGTCGTAAGGTGGATTGCCCGCGCCACTAACTGGCCGCCGTCGTTGTTAAACTGGCCCGGTGTTTTCGCCGTCAAACGGTCGGCGTTGATGATGGCGTGAGCGGTACTGATGCCCAATTGACTGGCGGTGAGTTGAATCTGGCTAGCTGCGGTCTGGCTGTCGCTCAGGTCAATCTGTTGGCTGTGGATAGCCAGCGTATCGGCGGCCAGATTTTTCCCCTTCGCCTGAACCTGCTGCGCGGTCAGAGTTAATGAGCCGGGTAACGTGGTACGGCCTTTATCATCCAGCCCGGCGGCCCACACACTGCCGTGACCACTGTGTATCGTGCCTGCTCTGGCGGTGATATTGCCCCGTGCCTCAACCCGGCCACTATTGTTTAGTTGTTCGCCTGATTGCAAGGTCACTGTCGATTGCGACAGGAGTTTGCCCTGATTGTCTATCTTTGCGGTACTGGTTAACTGCAACGCGTCACGGCTGCTGAGGGTGCCGAGGTTCTCTATCCGACCATCGGCGGTGATATGGACCTCCCCGGCAGACGCGCCGATATTACCGGCATTATGCACCCCCACCCCGGCTTCAGTGCCTATCAGCCTGATTTTATGGGCATACATGCCGCCCAGTGCCGCCACATCCAACGCAAACGCCGGGGGATTATTATCAGCCGATTTTTTTTCAATTTGCCGGTGCGCAGCATCCACCCGATTGCGTCCGGTGGTCACGTTCAGGTCTTGCGCATGTAATCTGGCGTTAATCGCCACGGAGCGCGCAA
The DNA here is from genome assembly GCF_042879375.1 of Photorhabdus sp. RM323S. NCBI lineage: Bacteria > Pseudomonadati > Pseudomonadota > Gammaproteobacteria > Enterobacterales > Morganellaceae > Photorhabdus > Photorhabdus sp. RM323S. Next base: position 304 of record NZ_JBHFKZ010000089.1, on the reverse strand, counting down.
TAATATCGGTGTAACTTTGCTGTGTGCTGTCCATGCCGTGCCCGTCAATCCGCACTTCCCCCTGATTGACATCAAACCCTTTCAACCGGCCCTGTTCCATCAGCGCCTCGCCGGTGGTCAGCGTGGTACGATGCGCGTTGATAAACCCGCAGCCGTTGCAGGTGATCCCGGCGGGGTTAGCGATAATCACCTCCGCTTTGCGGCCAGCCACTTCAACCCAGCCATTGAGGTGACTGGGGTCGCGGCTGTTGACCTCATTGAGGATAATTTTCGCTTCCCCTTTGGCGAGCCAGGGGTTACCGGC
>NZ_JBHFKZ010000088.1:0-6749 GCF_042879375.1 Photorhabdus sp. RM323S | reverse complement strand
GCCGTAACTATAACGGTCCTAAGGTAGCGAAATTCCTTGTCGGGTAAGTTCCGACCTGCACGAATGGCGTAATGATGGCCAGGCTGTCTCCACCCGAGACTCAGTGAAATTGAACTCGCTGTGAAGATGCAGTGTACCCGCGGCAAGACGGAAAGACCCCGTGAACCTTTACTATAGCTTGACACTGAACCTGGAACCTTGATGTGTAGGATAGGTGGGAGGCAAAGAAGTGTGGACGCCAGTCTGCACAGAGCCATCCTTGAAATACCACCCTTGAATGTTCGATGTTCTCACCCGGGTGCGTAATCCGCATCGGGGACAGTGTCTGGTGGGTAGTTTGACTGGGGCGGTCTCCTCCCAAAGCGTAACGGAGGAGCACGAAGGTTGGCTAATCACGGTCGGACATCGTGAGGTTAGTGCAAAGGCATAAGCCAGCTTGACTGCGAGAGTGACAGCTCGAGCAGGTACGAAAGTAGGTCTTAGTGATCCGGTGGTTCTGTATGGAAGGGCCATCGCTCAACGGATAAAAGGTACTCCGGGGATAACAGGCTGATACCGCCCAAGAGTTCATATCGACGGCGGTGTTTGGCACCTCGATGTCGGCTCATCACATCCTGGGGCTGAAGTCGGTCCCAAGGGTATGGCTGTTCGCCATTTAAAGTGGTACGCGAGCTGGGTTTAGAACGTCGTGAGACAGTTCGGTCCCTATCTGCCGTGGGCGTTGGAAGATTGAAAGGGGCTGCTCCTAGTACGAGAGGACCGGAGTGGACGCACCGCTGGTGTACGGGTTGTCATGCCAATGGCATAGCCCGGTAGCTAAGTGCGGAAGAGATAACCGCTGAAAGCATCTAAGCGGGAAACTTGCCTTGAGATGAGTCTTCCCTTGACTTTAAGGTCACGGAAGGAACGTTTAAGACGAAGACGTAGATAGGCTGGGTGTGTAAGTGCAGCGATGCATTGAGCTGACCAGTACTAATGAACCGAGCGGCTTAACCTTACAACACCGAAGGTGTTTTGGGGCGAGAGAAGAGAGAATTTTTAGCTTGTTCGAGAGATTGGTTCGGATGGTTGTGCGGCCCGGAGAAACGGAGCCGACATAACGGTCGGGATGAAATGAATTTGCCTGGCGGCGATAGCGCGGTGGTCCCACCTGACCCCATGCCGAACTCAGCAGTGAAACGCCGTAGCGCCGATGGTAGTGTGGGGTCTCCCCATGTGAGAGTAGGGAACTGCCAGGCTTTAATTTTTTTGGGTTTGCGTTAATATTGACTGCGAGCCACTATTGCTGATATGGCTCAGTTGGTAGAGCACACCCTTGGTAAGGGTGAGGTCCCCAGTTCGAATCTGGGTATCAGCACCATGATAATATATAAAGAATTTGTCTGGCGGCGATAGCGCGGTGGTCCCACCTGACCCCATGCCGAACTCAGCAGTGAAACGCCGTAGCGCCGATGGTAGTGTGGGGTCTCCCCATGTGAGAGTAGGGAACTGCCAGACTTTATTTTAAGACGAAAAGGCCACCCAAAAAGGGTGGCCTTTTTGCATTTAGCGAAAAAACTAACTTTGTTTTCCAACTGTTTTCCATGTCTATAGACTGATAAACTACTTATTAAATAGCTTTATTGAGTATTGAGTAAATGCTTTCCCTTAAAGAGTTTAATACTTTTGGGTTATCAGCCCATGCTAAATGTTTAGATATAGCTGAATCTGCTGAATCTTTATTAGCTTTATGGCAAAAAGCTAAAAACCAAAAACAACCTGTACTACTGCTTGGCGGGGGTAGTAATGTTTTATTTACTGAAGATTTTGAAGGAACCGTGATTCTGAATAGAATCATGGGGATTCAATATCAGGAAACTGATGAATCATGGCGTCTACATGTAGGAGCGGGGGAAAATTGGCACGAATTAGTTTGTTATTCTCTTAAAAATCAGATTTATGGGTTAGAGAACCTAGCGTTAATCCCAGGTTGTGCTGGTGCGGCACCAATTCAAAATATTGGTGCATATGGTATTGAATTTAGAGATGTATGTGAGTACGTAGATGTCCTGAATCTGGAAACTGGAGAACAAACGCGTCTTAGTGTTGATGAATGTCAGTTTGGGTATCGAGATAGTGTTTTTAAGCATAAATATCAAGAAAATCATTTCATTATTTCTGTAGGCTTACTGTTGAAAAAAAATTGGCATCCGATGTTGAGCTATGGTGATTTAACTAGGTTGTTGAGAGGTAGTGTAACTCCTCAGCAGATTTTTGATTTAGTATGTACAATGCGCACCAGTAAATTACCTGATCCTGCAATAACAGGAAACGCAGGTAGCTTCTTTAAAAATCCAATTGTCAGTGCGGAAATTGCGGTAAAAATTAAAGAAAATTACCCTGATAGCCCCCAATATCCTCATGCTAATGGGATGTTCAAATTAGCGGCAGGTTGGCTTATTGAGCGGTGTAATTTAAAGGGTTATCGCATCGGTGGTGCATCTGTGCATCTCAGGCAAGCTCTAGTATTGATAAATCAGGGAAATGCGACAGGTAAGGATGTAATCGCATTGGCTGCCTATATTCGTCAGCAAGTGATAAGTAAGTTTGGTGTATTACTTGAACCTGAGGTGCGTTTTATTGGTTCTACAGGCGAAATTGATGCTATGGAATGTATTTCATGAAAGATATAACTGTACCATTACAATTGATTAAGATTTTATCTGATGGTGAAGTCCATTCTGGTCAACAACTGGGGCAAGATTTAGGGATGAGTAGGGCTGGAATTAATAAGCATATACAGACAATTCGTGAATGGGGAATTGAATTGGAAACTGCTCCTGGCAAAGGTTATAGCCTCATGGCACCTATGCAGCTACTTGATAAATCGACTATTTTGCAATATTTACCCCAGGATCGTATAGCTGTTTTGCCAGTTATTGATTCGACTAATCAGTATCTACTTGAACGTTTATCTGAGTTAAAGTCAGGGGATGCCTGTGTTGCAGAATACCAGTATGCTGGCAGAGGGAGGCGTGGACGGAAATGGATTTCGCCTTTTGGTAAGAATCTTTATTTATCTATGTATTGGCGCCTTGAACAAGGACCCGCTGCTGCAATCGGATTGAGTCTGGTTGTCGGTATTGTTATTGCTGAAGTATTGCATCGATTTGGCGCTGATAGAATTAGGGTAAAATGGCCAAATGATTTATATCTTGATGACAAAAAGTTAGCAGGAATTTTAGTCGAATTAATGGGAAAAACTGGTGATGCTGCTCAGGTTGTGATCGGTGCAGGTATAAATATTGCGATGGATCATAAGGACGAAGAATTTATTAATCAGCAATGGGTTAATTTGCAGCAGGCTGGAATTGAAATTGATCGTAATAAATTGGCTGTAGAAATAATACTTGATCTGAGGAAAGCTCTGATGCAGTTTGAAAATGAAGGGTTATCTTCATTTATTTCCCGGTGGTTTGAGTTAGATAATTTTATGGATAGACCAGTAAAATTAATTATTGGTAGTCAGGAAGTTTATGGCATAGCCAGAGGTATTAATCAGCAAGGTGCTTTGTTACTTGATCAGAATGGTGTAATCACTCCATATATTGGTGGTGAGATTTCTTTGAGAGGTTGTTAAGAACAACCGGAAGAGAGATGTCTTCCGGGTTCGGAAACTATTTTTACTTACGTAACCTTACGCTTTCAATCGTGTGATTAGTGCCTTTTGTCATGATTAGGCTTGCTCGTTCTCGTGTTGGTAGAATATTTTGATGTAAGTTTAATCCATTGATCTCTTGCCAGATATCAGATGCAATGTTTATGGCTTCTTCTTCTGATAATTTGGAATAACTGTGGAAATAAGAATCTGGATCTGAAAAGGCACCTTGGCGAAATTTTAGGAACCGACTGATATACCAACTCTGGAGTAATTTTTCTGGTGCATCGACGTAGATAGAGAAGTCGACAAAATCAGAGACAAATACATGATGTGGGTCATGGGGATAATCCATACCGCTTTGTAATACATTCAGGCCTTCCAGAATCAAAATATCTGGTTGTTTAATGAATTTTTGCTCATTTGGTACGATATCATAGGTAAGGTGAGAGTAGACTGGTGCAGATACTTGTTTGGATCCTGATTTAATATCAGATACAAATTTCACTAGGCTATGCATATCATATGATTGTGGGAACCCTTTCTTTTTCATCAATCCACGTTCATTTAGCACACTGTTAGAATGTAGAAAGCCATCTGTAGTAATTAATTCTACACTTCTGTGTTCAGGCCAACGACTCAGCAGTGCTTGTAATAGACGTGCAGTAGTACTTTTGCCAACAGCAACACTGCCAGCAATGCCTATGACATAAGGGACCTTTTGTCCATCAGTGCCTAGAAATTGTTCGAGCACTGCTTGGCGACGTAAATTTGAGCTGATATAAAAATTAAGTAAACGAGATAAAGGAAGGTAAATCTCAACAACTTCTTCTAAAGAAATTTCTTCATTGATCCCTTTTAAATCAATTAGTTCTTCTTTTGTTAATGTCAGTGGAACTGAATCACGTAAGGTTGCCCATTGTTCACGATTGAATTGCAAATATGGAGTAGCCAAAAAAGGTGCTTTTTTATTCATAAACCAACATCTGCCTGTTTGTGCAGGTTGGACAGGTTGTAATAAACAACCTGTCCCCGACAAAAAATAAATTGCATCATATCGACTGAGGAGCGACAGGCGTAGGCTTTTTTATATTTTTGGCGGTTTTTTTTGATAAGAAATGCAGAATTGTAAAAAATTGAGTTGCTTTACTTACTGCTAGTTTAGGTTGTTTGTTTAATGATGGAAATTTAACTGACGGCAAATGAAGTAATTTATCGAGTTTTATAGAGGATTATAATCAGTTCCACAATAGTTATAGATAATTTTTTGTTTGTTATTTGGCCTGAATCTATTGAAAAAAACAGCTGATTAGATAGAATTGAGTGTTTTGTGACCGAATGATCAGATTGAGGTGATTTTTTTGTTGCATAGAGTGTTCACACTGCCTAGAATGCGCAGCACTTGATGCCGGCATAGCTCAGTTGGTAGAGCAACTGACTTGTAATCAGTAGGTCCCGAGTTCGACTCTTGGTGCCGGCACCATTAAAAATTTGGATAGGGTGGGGTTCCCGAGCGGCCAAAGGGAGCAGACTGTAAATCTGCCGTCACAGACTTCGAAGGTTCGAATCCTTCCCCCACCACCAAACAATCAGATTTAGTCTTGAGTGTTCTGCTCGAGTAGTTACTCCAAGCGAAGCACATTGAGATACAATGTACAGCTGATTAAAGTTAGGTAGCCGAGTTCAATGCGGGCATCGTATAATGGCTATTACCTCAGCCTTCCAAGCTGATGATGCGGGTTCGATTCCCGCTGCCCGCTCCAAGATGTGCTGATATAGCTCAGTTGGTAGAGCACACCCTTGGTAAGGGTGAGGTCGGCAGTTCGAATCTGCCTATCAGCACCATTTCCTAATGTCCTTGTCTCCTAGTTTTCTTCCTGTAAGCAATATTCAACAAGCAGTAGCTTGGTTGATGTGGTGGAACCACCGATTCCGTGTCTTAGAGGGACAATCTAATGTCTAAAGAAAAGTTTGAACGTAAAAAACCGCACGTTAACGTTGGTACTATCGGCCACGTTGACCATGGTAAAACTACCCTGACTGCTGCCATCACTACTGTACTGGCTAAAACCTACGGTGGTAACGCTCGTGCATTCGACCAGATCGATAACGCGCCAGAAGAAAAAGCGCGTGGTATCACCATCTCTACTTCGCACGTAGAATACGATACGCCAAGCCGTCACTATGCGCACGTTGACTGCCCAGGCCACGCCGACTACGTGAAAAACATGATCACCGGTGCTGCTCAGATGGACGGCGCTATCCTGGTAGTTGCAGCAACTGACGGTCCAATGCCACAGACTCGTGAGCACATCCTGTTAGGTCGTCAGGTAGGCGTTCCTTACATCATCGTGTTCCTGAACAAATGTGACATGGTAGACGACGAAGAGCTGCTGGAACTGGTTGAGATGGAAGTGCGTGAGCTGCTGTCTCAGTACGATTTCCCAGGCGACGACACGCCAGTCATCCGTGGTTCTGCTCTGAAAGCACTGGAAGGTGACGCAGAGTGGGAAGCGAAAATTATCGAACTGGCTAATGCCTTGGATAGCTACATTCCAGAGCCAGAGCGTGCTATTGACCAGCCATTCCTGCTGCCAATCGAAGACGTATTCTCTATTTCAGGCCGTGGTACTGTCGTTACCGGTCGTGTAGAGCGCGGTATTGTTAAAGTGGGTGAAGAAGTTGAAATCGTGGGTATCAAAGATACGGCGAAAACCACGTGTACCGGCGTAGAAATGTTCCGCAAACTGCTGGACGAAGGCCGTGCGGGTGAGAACGTGGGTGTGCTGCTGCGTGGTACTAAACGTGACGAAATCGAACGTGGTCAGGTACTGGCAAAACCAGGTTCAATCAAGCCACACACCACTTTCGAATCAGAAGTTTATATTCTGAGCAAAGACGAAGGCGGCCGTCATACTCCGTTCTTCAAAGGCTACCGCCCACAGTTCTACTTCCGTACAACTGACGTAACCGGGACTATCGAACTGCCAGAAGGTGTAGAAATGGTGATGCCAGGTGATAACATTCAGATGATTGTTACCCTGATTGCACCAATCGCGATGGACCAGGGTCTGCGCTTCGCAATCCGTGAAGGTGGCCGTACAGTAGGTGC
>NZ_JBHFKZ010000087.1:0-7261 GCF_042879375.1 Photorhabdus sp. RM323S | reverse complement strand
CAGGTGTTAAAAGGGATAAAAACAACAGTTAAAACTTTATACTCATTAAATCCATCGAGTAAAAAAACGACTTGCTATAACAGGTTAACTGTCATCATCATTTAAAAACGCGAATACCAAAGTCTTAAACCTTTTATATCAAAAACGGATTTAACGCAATAAATGCCATTTTTAAAAATAACCATTAATAGCATTTAATCTAAAATCATTAACCATTAATCCAAAGTTGAAAAGAAATCGCACGTAAAATAACATTACCCGAATAAACGGATATTAAAGCGCTTTCCCACCAGTTATTTAACAGCATCAGAAAAGATAAGAAGTGAATATAATCCGCGTTCGTTAAACATAAAACACGATATCCGATGATGATTAAACTTAACAAAAAACAGGTGTTAAAAGGGATAAAAACAACGGTTAAAACTTTATACCGCTTAAAACCATCAATTATAAAATGATTTTTAATAACAGTTTAAAACCTACCCCTCACAAAACCCAAGGCAGAATTCACTTTTTACCCGGCCCGGTTTAATTCGTTTATCCGTGATTCTATACTCCACTTATTTTACATTTTCCTAACCTATCTAATCACTAAAAAGCACGATTATCAAAGCATTAAAGCTTGTATATAAAAGACAGATTTAATTATAAGCGCAGTTTTTTTAAATTACATTAACCATTAGCGAAAAACTTAAAATAAATCAGCGAGAAAAAGAATACTATCCGAAAAAACACAATATACCATGATGATTAAAATTAATAAAAAGCAAGTATTAAAAACAATGAAAACAATGGCTAAAACTTTATTATACAAGTTAAAACCAGAGGTTAAAAACCTACCCATCATAAATCTATCAGTGAAAATGAGAAAAAGCATTGGCTTTATTAATGCTTATATACCCTGTAAAAAGACACATAAGAAGATATAATAGGTTAATCAGACAATATATTTAAAAAAAGAACCAAATTTAATAACGTTTTCAATCGGAGAGTGAATTCTTTATCAGCCAGTTAAATAATTGTTCGTGAAAAATAGGAACAACAAAATCCACAAATAAATGATTCAATCGAATATGAACTTGTTTACTCGCAGAGTAATTATGTTGCATTTATTATGTGATTCTACCATCCATTATATAAAATCTTTAATCACTCTACATTTTCGCTTTTAAAGAGTCATGGCAGGTTAGGTAAATGTGAAATAAGCGGAGTATAACATCATCGATAAGTGTTTAAATATGAAAATGGATAAACCGTTTTCAATCCCTCTTTATTTTTTAAAAATCTGGCATTAATGGGACTAGATTTCTTTAATTTTTCGCTGACTAATTACCGATAAAAATACGCCTGCGATCGCCAAAAAAGGAAATGCCCGCAAAAAGAGAAAGTGAACAATGTTAAAAGGATGAATAGCGAATACCACTATTCTCATTCCACGGATTTTCTTGTTTTTTAATTAAAAAGTCACATAAACTTGTTACGTAATTTGGTCTTACACATCATGGGGCATAAAAAAATCGCAATTAAGGGGCAATAAACACTTACGTGAATCCCAAAGTGGGACTAAGGTAAGATTTATGAAAATAATATCCGCTGCATCACTGAAAACATTTTGGGAAAAGTATCCCGACGCAGAACAACCACTAAAGGCTTGGTTTTACGAGGCAAAAAAAGCCTCATGGAAGACACCAGCAGATATCAAGGCTCAATACTGTAATGCGAACATCCTAAAAAATAATCGCGTGGTATTTAACATTAAAGGAAACAATTACCGTCTGATAGTTTCTATCTTTTATCCCGCATGTTGGATGTACGTAAAATTCCTCGGCACACATAAACAATACGATGCCATAAATGCCAGCACCGTAGAACCGGAGTGAACAATGAACATTAAACCCATTAGAACAGAACAAGACTATAAAGCGGCACTTGAAGCCATTTCACCCCTGTTTGATAATCAACCTGAAATTGGAACACCTGAGTTTGATTTTTTAGAAGTGATAGTTCTGCTCATTGAAGAATACGAAGCAGAACACTATCCAATCGACCCACCAGACCCGATCGAGGCCATTAAATTCAGAATGGAGCAATCAGGATTAACAGTTAAAGACTTGGAACCCACTATCGGCAAATCCAACCGTGTTTATGAAGTTCTCAATAGAAAGCGTAATCTGACATTATCCATGATCCGGAATTTACACAGTATGTTTGGTATTCCTGCTGATGTCCTAATAAAACCAACAAAACCAGCTCCATAAGGGGCTAGTTTTATAAACCATTCGTGGCTTACGGATTTCAAATCCAATAGCGGTTATTAAGATAAGAATAAATCAGTACCCCTAATCCCTTATAACCAAGGAAAGAAATAGAAATTTAACCTTTTTCTAAGCTACCTGTACGGCAGTGAACATCACCAATATGGATATTCTCTGTCAGATAGTTTTCTAAGCTGCCTGTACGGCAGTGAACCCCATGAATAGATATTTTCTCCCGTTGGCGTATTTCTAAGCTGCCTGTACGGCAGTGAACAATAGTTGATATAAATAACCCCGCTTCGATGGTTTCTAAGCTGCCTGTACGGCAGTGAACTGTTGCATATTAACTTTAATCTATTGATTATTAAAGAGCAAAGTGGCTATAAAGGAGAAAAACCCTTTTTATAAACAGAGTTTAATCCCCTTAATAAATCAATAGCTTACAATTAACCGAGAAAAAAGGGTCAAAACCAAGGTACAGTAGCTGACGCACTTAATCCATAAGAGCTAAAAACTCCTGGTGTTGGTCTATCTTCTATTAACCCTTGTTCGACAAACAACGGAAAACTTTGCCCTGATGACAGACTTTTAAGGCGCAAAAACGGTAAAGTAGTGCGTTGTTCTTTGCTGATCGGAATACATTGCCGGGCTTGTTCCTCCGTTAACCACCCCTTTTTAACCGAACGGCGTCGAAGCCGCTCTACGTTACTATTGACCTGCACCCGACTCACACAACGATATTGAGTATCTTGAGGTACTGGTTGGATATCCGTCACTTCAGTATAATCCCTGAGCCCTTTTAACCAAGGTAACGCCTGTAAGTCATTCAGCGCTTCGCTTGAACCGTGAATCCTCAACGTGTCCCCCAGCTTTTTTCTCGCACACGGAAAACTGACCCCAATACGTCCGTTACCCACTTGCCCTAATGCCCGATGCAGTTTAGCAAATAACGCTTCCATCAAGCTTTGCTGGCTAAATTCAGGATCGGGAAGGACGCGGATTTCAAGGTAATAATCCATCGTATCCCCTTATTCACCTTTCTCACCAAAAACACCACCACGGATCAAAGTCGCCATAACATAGTGTTGTTGCTCTACTTCCGGCACTTTTCCTTTGATGACCCAGTTATCTAGCAAAGTATAAAAATCCATTTTGGCTTTAGGCTGACGATAAGCCTTACCCCGGCTAGTTACTGAACCATAGGGTTCAACAGCAATTGGGCCAAGATCCAACTCAGATGCATCGGGATACCATGTATCAATGGTGCGAAGCGCGTTACCTACTTTCTGTGAATGCAATGCAGCAATTTCATTGACCTGATACAACACTTTGCTTTTCTTACTGTTACTGTCGAGAACTAATTCTTGAGAAGGGAAGACTTCCTGACCACAGCCCAAGCGAACAAACGCTTCAACGTTAAAGAATGTTGATCCACTACCCGCCAACCCTTCCTCAATTTCAGCAGCAAGTTTAGCTAAATGACCTTCTATCTTACCGAATTCACGTAAACTAAAATCTTCACAATTAAATTCCCACCATTCGCTACTCTTCCCCTTCACACAAACCTTAATTTCTTCTGCGCCAACTCGGTTACGCCACAAAAACCGTCCATTAGCCAGATTTTCTGCATAACGTGCAGCCAGTGTTTTAAAACCATGCTCGGCAATATAACCGTTGATTACATTCGCCAGTTCAGCCTGATAATCCTGATCGTTACACACTGATGGTGTTGAAAGATTGCCTAATACCCGTAATGTGAAACTCACTTTCAGGGTATCAGAATCAAAAGGCAATGCCGCAACATCAACACGTTGCAGGTTTGCTTTTTGAATCTCGGCATCCAATTTGGCCGGATCGCTGGTTAACGCGTTTTTTAATCGATTAGAAATCGTCCCTCTGACCGCTTTTTCCTGAATAGCAATAGGTTGCCATTCGCTAGTCTGCTCCCAATTTCCAGCAAACATGACAGCATCAGAGTTAGAAAGTTTACGTTCAAATGCTAATACAGAAGCGGTTTTGGTTAATTTAGCCATATAAATACCCTTTCTTTAAGTTAATCAGTCGATGATTCTTACTTTCTTGTTGGATTGACGGGCAGCAGACTGCTGATTGCAGCATCGATAGACACCCTCTTGATAGTCATAACACCAGAGTAACTGACGAATATCATGAATACGATGCGGGCTTTGCCACTCTCCTACTCCATAAATTGCTTCTACAAACCGAAATGGAGTATTGGGATCTCGCGTTTTCTCCACTTGTCCGGCAGGATATAACGGCGATATTGCCTGATAACCTGTCATCAAAGGAACTAAATATCCAGAAGCGGGTTTGGCAACATATTCCCAAGTTGCCGGGTCGCCAATTTCAGGTTGTTTATCTTCTTGAACAGGAATAGCCCGCATTTTGATAGCAGCGAAATCAAGCCAAGCATCAAGCAGTTCTGCCTGCGGATTGCTTTGCTTTAATGTATCGTAATGATCAGCTAATAATTCAGAGCGATCCAACAGGGCAAATCCTGGCAGTAGACGACGCATTAACTTACGTGTTTCCTGCTCTTGTTGTGGAAAAGAAATAACATCTACTTTAGCAATTTCAGTGATAGTGCCACCAGCCAACCGATGAGTTGGACATATTTTCAGCAAATGTTGTTCTAGTTCATAAGCGCCTTCACTACCATTAGTAATTTCACCAGAACATTCTATCAATAAAGAAACCGTCATATGCATACGGCCTTCTTCATTAAATGCCGCCGTTTTTTCTTCTTTGGTTAACGGATTGCGAGTTAATGCAAAAACTTTATCCCTAATCGGATCTGACTGATAAGCATGTAGTTGGTGGTTATGACAAATAACACCACAATTTTCCAATCTTAAACCATGACTTTGTTGCAACTTACGTGAAAGTGCATGAGTAAACCCAAGAAAATGAGTAATAGCCGGAAAACCATAAGTTAAGCCAGCAATTGCATTCGCATTTTCCACTCGAAGATGACGTAAAATAATCAAATGACTCATAGCTGTGGCACCTCTGGTAATCCATCTTCAAATTCACGTAGGCGCTTTTTAAACACAAAGGCCCACTCACGACGTTCGACATACTTCACTTTTAACCGCTTATGCTTTAAGCCTGCGTTTAACCAGTGACCAAAATCATAGGCAATCTCTTTTTTCCAGTCCCCACCTTCACGCTCAAATTTGAATATTTTATCCAGTTGACAACGATAAGGATCAAGCCAAAGCTGCTGAGAACGCTTTAACTCACACTTATCATCTGCGCTCCAACCTTTAGCTCTAACCAAATTCTGTACACCAGCAACATAGTTAAACAAAATATCAATAATTTCATCGACAAATCCCTGACGGTGCCGTCTAATTTTTACATTACTTTCAAGATGTTGCACGCTTAATAAATAGCGGTGCATCTCCCAGACAGTGCTACGAGCCAGTGTATCGAATTCACCACGCGGATAGAAAATAGAGATATGCTTCATTGGGGGTTTAGGAATACTTTGCCAGTTAGGAATATAGCAAGGTAAAAGCCAAACCCGCCCACCACTCACACTGTTAAGGTAAGAAATATTTTGTGGTTTAGTACCACCGAAATTCTGTACCGCAGTATCAGGGTAGCTCACTCTGGTTTCAGGACGCCAATATTCCTCTCTCTTGGCTTTATTAATCTCTTTATATGACTCACCAAAACGTGCTCCGGCAATACGCTGATACATAGCCTGGGATAATGATGAGGAAAAGAGCGGGCTTAATAAATGATATTCACTGGAGCTGATAGGGAAATAGAGCTGTTTTGCCAGTTTATGCGAAGAGAGCGTTTCATCTGACAGAGCTTGTCGAAATCCCTTCACCCAACGTTCGAACTGTTGCTCACTTTCCGCCAATTCAGCCAAAGCCGAATAATCTCCCCGATTCATAGACGCTACCAGTGAATCTCCCAGATATTCAGTTTGCAACAGTTTTGCAATATCAAGAGCGGCCGCATTACCCACGGCATCTATCGCGGGTTTATGCAAAGTAACGGTGGAAAGATATTTATTACTTTCCTTACTGTTTGATGATGTTGCAAAAATACTGCTACCTTTTGCATCACTATGAGTAAATTTCAGGGCATGTGTTACCAAGCTGATCTGCTTTGCCCGGTTAGCAGCATCATCTAACCAATTTCTGACTTCGTAACGTTCTTCCAATTCTTTACGTTGTTCAGTAATCTCTTGTTGGGTAAATACGATATCCTCTGCCAAGTCTAACTTCGCTAGTTTCTTTTCCGCCTCTTTATCAAAAGAATCCAGCTTTTGTTGTTTACGGCTTTCAATATATTCAACAATTAATCGGCTTAGTCCACTTACATTCATAACCGCTTATTACCTTACTCAAATGGTTATCAAAATGCGCCAAACACCCCTGAAAGTGGGCGATAACGCCACGCTTCTCCGTCTTTTCCCAAGATATATCTCATCCAAAGCACTAACTGACACCGGTTAACTCCATAATGATGACAGTCAACATTCAGAATTGGAATCAATCATCGTGTACTCACGTACACGATGATTCTATATTTGTTTTACTGACTGATTGTGATGCTCACAGTTATCACCCTTTGGCCTTGAGTGACATCAGATTTAAAATCAAACCCACTTGTAACTGGTAAGCAAAAAAGAAGTACAAAAAACACTCTCAGCATATCCATGTAAGTAGATTTTTTCTTCACTGCTATTCTCCGCATAATTAAGTGCCTAAACAAGATGTCCCGCCATACTATCCTTAGTCACGCAAAAAACAAACCTATTTAGTTTTTACTATGAATTAGTCATCCTGCAAAAAACATAATAATTGAAAATTACCGTACCATATCTGTCTACAAAGATCTTCTATAACTTCATATAGAATTTAACTTCTCAAACAATTATCATACGGACACTGCTGAACAAGCAGCTTAGAAATATTTGGTTTCAACTATCCTAAACTACCGTACAGGTAGCGGCGCACCCTTCC
>NZ_JBHFKZ010000086.1:0-8773 GCF_042879375.1 Photorhabdus sp. RM323S | reverse complement strand
ATGGAATTCCAGTTGGGGGATAGCGTCAGGGGTATGCTGGCGATTAGGGCGGAAACGAATATTCAGGCGGGTTTTAAATATTATCTGGTAGAAGGATATTTTAAAGCCGGTGCAGATATTGAAGCGGAAGGGTGTTTTGAACTGGATAAGCAGGATAACGGGTTATATCTGGTATTTTTTCATGAGGGGATCGTTGCCAGTTATTATGTGGAGTATGGGTTAGGAACTGCTCCATCTAGAAATGAAGAAGCTGTTTTTAATCATAAAAGCAAAATAGATACAAAGAAAAAATGGGAGGTATATCCAAAACTGCCAAAAGAAAAGTCGACATACAAACTGAGGTTATCGCAATGAGTAAAGTTATTTTGTTTTTTGTGGCCTTATTTTCGCTATCAGCTTATGGTAAAAATACGATGGACAAAGTTAAATATATTACTTACTTAGAAACAAATAATGTACTTTGCAGACTTAAAGTCAATGGGATCTACACTTTGAGTAATTTTGGATCAATTAGTGGTACTATATCGGCTGGGTATAATGTTGCAGTGATATTGCAAAACGGTAAAAATGTTATCAGCCTTGATATGGGACCGCTAAGTGCTAGGGATGATAAATATATTTATAAAGAAAAAGATGCGAAATGTAAGGTTAGATTAGTAAGGGTAACTCCTTATGAGTCTAATGAAGTGACTAATATTATTACCAGCGTGGTAGATAAGAATAGTACATTAGAACCTGATAGTACGCAGTCCGTTAATTTTAATATTGATACTGCACAATCCAGTAGAATTACGACAAAGGAATATCTTGGTGAGTTTTATTATCATACGGAACGGACGGTCACATTGAGTGATTTACCTGTTTGGGCTTGGACGACAGCTACTCCATTGCCGGAGACAGCAACAAGTATTGAACTGGTTAAAAAAGCCTATGAAGATATTTGGCAAATCATGAAAAATAAAGATTTGGTGGCTTTACAATCGGCAGCTAAATTAATGTTATATGAGCATGCGCAAGCTAATGATAGTACAGAACAGAATTATTTTGATTCTTATGACTTTAAGGAAGATTTTGATAACGGTTATCAGGCGGTAACGATAGACTGGAGTAAATATAAACTGGTGCGCTATATGGATGGACGACTATTCCGGTTTGAAGTTGAAAATAGCAATAATTCACCATTATTGATGGAGGATAAAAATAATAGTGAAAATGGATTCACATTCAGCCCCTATTTTTCTTTAATCAATGGAAAAGTGGTGATTTCAAGATAACTATGATTTCTTTTAGATAACTCAGTATTAACCGTTTCTGGCAGTTAATACTGAGAAGTAAGGAAAAACTATGCTCTCAGTGAACATGAAAAGCGCCGTATGCGATTGTAAAATCCCGGACCCTTGCATTCACAAATTAACCTTAAAAATTGGAAAACGGGTTTTTATTTATAACCAGATTGAACCGATAGGGGATATTTGGGTGGTTGATGAAACCGACGGCATCCCTGTGATGATTTCCCTGGTGGGGAAACGGTGTATATCTGACAATCCACAATGCCCGAAAGCGATTTTTTATAGCCCGGATAATCCGGTGTTTCAGTTTCATGAATGGGCTAAAAACCCGATAAACGGTCCAGGCAGCGAGGATAAAATCCGTTTTTCCAGCCACACCTTACCAGAAGATCCGATAGAAAATTATTGAGCATTAAATTCCCTATTCCAGTGGGTGCTGTTGCACCCCCCATTTTCACCAAAATGTGATCTGTGACAGGTACGTCACAACAGTAACGCTTAACAACAATCCCGCTAAATAAATTAAAAATATTTATAAATAATCATTTCTAACTAATTGACAGAATAAAATCCTTTGGTTTTTTAATGAGCTATACCATTAATTTTAATCGATACTCACGATGGAAATTAATATATTTGATAGTTTTTAACGATCTATGGAGACTGGGGTGCCGGGTGATTATTCATTGGCCGCGGCCCTTGCCAAAGTGGTAGATAAACCTAACTGGATCGGCGCGTTTCGTTTGTCTGATGGGCATTATGCATTAGTCGCGGTACATCAGGGCGCAATCATGGCTGGGCGTGACTTGATCGGACCCCGCGCAGAGATCGAAGCGAAGTTGCGTGATACGGTCCAGTTGGTAGAGGGAGCTAACGGGGTATGGAATGCGATTTATGCACCGAAAGAGTTTGAATCGTTGTGGCCGGAGATGCCGTTGGTACAGTTGTTGCCGAAATCCGCATTGAAAAAATCTGTCGGTCAGCTGGAAAGTTTAACGGGTGAAATGTCGAAGTATCAAATTAAGCTCTTTGGCATGACCACGGGTTTGGTGTTTTTGCTGGTCGGCGGCTGGTGGGGGTGGCACATCTATGAGCAGAATACGGTATTGATCATCCCGGATTTACCCAATGAAGTGGAAATTCCACCGCCGCATCCGTGGTTTGTACAACCACGAATGGAATGGCAGTTCTCTGCATGGAAGAGAGCCTTAGCCAGGGTTCCCTTATTCCTTGCTGGTTGGCAGGTTGAATCCATTCTCCTGGATACGGATACGGTTTCCGTGAGCTACCAGCGTCATGAAGGGATGCCGATCAATATTTTTCAGGTTGCTGCTATCAATATATTCCGGTCTGACCCTGTGATTTCCAATGGGGGAGAGCAGGCACAGGTATTAATACCGTTCAATCAGCAGAGTGAGGATCTGCCGGAAGGCGACGACGACGCATTGCCATCGTCAGATCAGGCGCTGATTGGGTTAATGTCTTATTTCCAGGCATTGGGTTTGCCGCCTCCGGTTTTAACTGAAAGCGCTTCTGTTCTGCCACCCCCTCCTCCTGCGGTAGAAGGAGAGACTCATGTGTGGGCTAACCCTGACTGGCAGACTTATAGCTGGACGCTCTCTTCTCAATTACCGCCAGATGCTTTGTTTTCAGGTAAGCCACTCCCTGGATTGAGGGTCACCAGTGCCAGAATTGTATTATCTGATGGTTTTCCTCAGTGGGAGCTTAGTGGAGTTTTCTATGCAAAAAATTAGTCAGTTTATGATCCGTGTCTTTGTGGTGTCGGTATTTTCCCTGGCATATGCACAAACATCACCTGCTGAGATCTCGACGGTTCAGGCAAAACCCGTTGTGCAGAAACCGGCATTGCCGGCAGCAACGACTGACAGTGTTGCTGAACAATTGGCAAAGTTACAGACCGAGGTGATGTTACTTAAAGCTGAGACGGCTAGAGCAAATGCGCAGGCTGAACTCGATAAAATTTCCAGCGTCGTGAATAAAAGCGGTGTGGCTAATAATGATCTGCCTTTAGTTAAGTCAATCTTTGGGCGCAACAGTGCTCTGATTGCCACGCTGCGGTTTCGTTCGGGAGGCATTATGGATGTGAAAGCCGGTGATCGGTTGCCGAATGGTTACCAAGTGATCCGCATTAATAACGGAGTGGTCACTTTTACCAAACAGGGGCGATTTTATGATGTGGGACTGACTGCGACGAATGATGCATCGTTATTGGATAGTCTGGATTTAATGGTTGCACCGCCGTTGCCGTTAAGTCGTTAATTGCTGATAGGTGGAAATTCCTATGGTAATAACAAGTTCCGATCTGCTGTGTATGGGTACCGGTAGCGGGAAAACGACGCTGACGAATACTATTTTGCATGAGATTAGTCTGCAATGCCCGAGTGACCGTATCGTGGCGATTGAAGATACGATGGAATTGCAGCTTAACAATGCTAATCGTGCACTGTTACAAACCAGTAAGGATGTGGATATGCGCCGCTTACTGCGGACGACGATGCGTTTGCGTCCGGACCGCATCGTGGTAGGTGAAATTCGCGGTGGTGAAGCCTATACATTGCTCAAGAGTTGGAACTCCGGGCACCCTGGAGGTGTAACAACAATACATGCCAACTCATCTGAGGAGGGGCTGCAAAAACTTTCGCATTACATTTATGAAGATGAAGCCGCGCAGAGTTTCACGCCTGAGACGATCGGTTGGATGATCGCCAAGAGTGTGAATCTGGTGATAGTGATAGAAAAGATAGTGGCGGAACCGGGACGAGTGGTGACGGAAATTTGTGAAGTTTCTGGGTTTATGAATGATCGTTACAACATGAATGTCTTGTGCTTGCAGAGTAATGGTCATTGTGAATTCAAGCCACGTATTTGAGGTTGGATTTGATGTTACAGATTTCTCAAAGCACAGTTTTAAATAAAAAGTTTTTACTTTTTAAAAAGAGATTTGTTTTACGGATTAATGGGTTAATAGTTTTTTGTTTTGTCTTCATTTAAATGGCTATTTTAGCGTAATAAATGGTATGTGCATTTAGTTAATTTCATTTACCCATGTCTATTTAAATGATGTTTAAACAGTTCGGTAAATTAATTTAATAACACTTTATTTCATCAACAAGCGTAAAATTCTCGCGGATTAATCAACCAGAAAGGTTATAATGATTAAATGGGTATTTAAGCGTTAACTGAATGCGAAAATAGATTGGAAGAATAACGATATGAGTTGATTTTATCGTTAAATCACATTTAAGGCATTATTTAAATAAAACCGTAAAAAACAATGTTATTGGACGGATTAAAATAGTGTAAAATAATTTTAATTGGGCGTACTTAATGTATTTTGTGAATGATTATTTAACTGGCTTATGAAAAAATTTATCCCCAGTTGAAAACGTTATTAAAATCGGTTCCTTTTGGAAAGTAGATTGTCTGATTAACCGATTCATATTCTTTTTTGTACTTTTATATTTGGTATAAATAACTTTCCAAAATAGTGCTACACCTTACATAACATATAACTCTATGTATAACAATTGGTTGAAGAAAACCACGTGTAGCGGAATTATGAAACCTTATTTATAAGCGTTAATAAAGCCAATTATTTTTTTCATTTTCACTGATGGATTTATGATGGGCAGGTTTTAAATTGTTATTAAAATAAATTTTTTAACCGCTGATTTTAATTTGTATAATAAGGTCTTAGTCATTGTTTTTACTGATTTTAATACTTTTTTTATTAAATTTAATCATTGTGGTATATTATGTTTTACGTTTAATTAATGTTGATTATAGATACTATTTTATGTTTTTTCTGACAATACTCTTTTTCTTGTTGATTTATTTTTAACTTTATTTTAATGGTTAATTGACTTCGATTAAATTTAATTAACGTTATTTTAAAAATTTGTACTTACATAGTTAAATCCGTCTTTTATATAAAAGCTTTAATATCTCTATTTTTGTGCTTTTAAATAGTTATGGCCGGTTAGGTAAATGTAAAATAAGCAAAGGATAACATCGTTGATGAATACATTAAACATAATAGGGAATAAGCCGTTTTAGTTACTCTTTACCTTTTCAAAATCTGGCATTAATGGATACCTGTTTTTTTATCCTCAGATAACTAATCACCGAAAAGAAAATAGTTTGCCGAACAACCAAAAAGGGAAAAAATCCCAGCTTTTTTACGGCTGGGATCTTGATTTAACCGATACAGCGACTAAGAGCGAGCCTCAGCCCCACACCGATCTCAGTAGTCGAATTCTCCACAGACAAAATGATTTTATCACTTCCACCACGTCCTGTACCTCCCCAGGCCTCCAGTTTTTCATGACGAGAAGGTGAAATAGTAATATAGCCATTAACACAATGGATAGAACAATGTTTCATATCTTTGAATAAAGCCTTTTTGGTTTTATACCCATATTTTTCCATCAGCATGGCTACCCATGCAGCGTACTGCTCTTTATCTTTTTCAAGATCAAAAAAAGCACCTCGCTCTTCGAGAGAAGTTAATGTCCGACTATTTTCATATTACCCTTGCCCCATTGAATACCGGTTTCTGCGGCGCTGACAGTCGCTGTTGCCGAGTTGCGCTCTATATACAACGCTTCTTTTTCCATCAAGCCAGTTACGGCATGGGTATCAGGTTTAGCATTGCTCAACAGGGGTTTTGAGGCATCACTCAATTCTCCTGCCAGATTTTTCGCACCTTCTTTAGTGTTACCTAATACTTTTACGGCTCCGGTCGCTAAAACGCCTGTTCCAACAGCCGCTTCTGGCGCAATAGTATCCGCAACAAAAATGCCCACGTTATTCAGGCACAGAGCTGGATTGTTTTACAGCCTTCAAGCGCGATACGCCCTGCAGCGGCCATTTCAGCCGATCCGGCCACCAGTATATAACCGCCATAAGCCAGTGCATAGCCGCCGGCGGCCACTGCGGTCACAGTTATCGCGGCATCCTGTCGCGCAATAACGCGTTCTGCCGCCGATTTATCCCCTTTCTCTGCCGCCAGGATATCTTTTTGATTATCAACCGATAACTGATGCAGCATATGTTCCGTCATGTTGTTACAGTAGACAAGTTCTGCACTGTTAGCCGCACTGTAGGCGCCTTCCGGTGTATGACTTATCAGGGCGCCTGACAACGCCCCGATAAATTTAGCCGTCTGAGCCTTGGCTTCATTACCCGTCAGCGCTTCCTGAAGCTGATGAATTTGCCGCTCGGCTTCATTTTTGTACGACGGTTCAAATAGCCGGCTTTCCATTGTAATTGCCGCCAGTTCTGCGGCCAACGCACCCACAGCCGCCCCTTTGGCATCATCGCCCCCCATTTCCGCCGCCAGGGCAGAGACCACTGCATGGCTGGGGCTTTACCGGACACATCCAGAATTATCCCGTTATCATAAACAGCGAGGCAGGGCTAAATAGTAGTAAAAACATGCCATCATTCCTCAGTTCGGGGGCATGTTTAATCTTCTGGCCATGTTAATCCGTTCTTGAACTTTTGATACCAATATTTTCGTGAATAAATATCATCACGATCAAAATGATAAACAAACTCTTTTAAACGATCACTCAAATTAAATTCATATTTATATAAAGTTGTAGCCAATTTTTTTTGAATATCATATAGATGATTAAAAATATCTTGGCTATCCTCAAATGATCTTCCTTTAATCTCCAATATTAACTCTGAACACTCAACTTCATATTTCATTAATAACTGTCGGATAGAAGAAGACAAATCTCGATATCGAGTTAATTCATCCTCTAAAATAGACCAAATTTCCATAACTATTCCTTATGTTGATCTTATAGGTTGAATATGACCTATTTGTCCTGTTGTTGGATTATAAATCATTTCTAATCCTCCAGCTTCATATTTAAAATATCCAGGAGCTCCCCTTGGATCAGGAATCACTTTAGGATTACTATTTAATATCTCTTTAGCTTGTATAAATGGAGCTGGTCTTCCTTGCTGCCAAAGACGATCATAATAACTTTGACTTATCTTCATACCGTCAACAGAGTAGAATCCATTTTCAAGTACAATAGGCTTTCCATTAACGGATTGGTTAATGGAATACAACTTCTCATTTTCAATCAAGCGAGTTACAGCATGGGTATCAGGTTTAGCATTGCTTAACAGCGGCTTTGAGACATGACTCAATTCTCCTGCCAGATTTTTCGCACTTTCTTTGGTGTTACCTAATACTTTTACGGCCCCGGTCGCTAAAACGCCCGTTCCCACTGCCGCTTCTGGCGCAATGGCATCCGCAACAAAAATGCCCACGTTATTCAGGCACAGCGCCGGATTCGTCTTACACCCTTCAAGCGCAACACGCCCTGCAGCGGCCATTTCAGCCGATCCGGCCACCAGTATATAACCGCCATAAGCCAGTGCATATCCGCCGGCGGCCACTGCGGTCACGGTTATCGCGGCATCCCGTCGCGCAATAACGCGTTCTGCCGCCGATTTATCCCCTTTCTCTGCCGCCAGGATATCTTTTTGATTATCAACCGATAACTGATGCAGCATATGTTCCGTCATGTTGTTACGGTAGACAAGTTCTGCACTGTTAGCCGCACTGTAGGCACCTTCCTGTGTATGACTTATCAGGGTGCCTGACAACGCCCCGATAAATTTGGCCGTCTGAGCCTTGGCTTCATTACCCGTCAGCGCTTCCTGAAGTTTATGAATTTGCCGCTCGGCTTCATTTTTGTACGATGGTTCAAATAGCCGGCTTTCCATTGTGATTGCGGCTAATTCAGCCGCCAGCGCCCCTACTGCCGCCCCTTTGGCATCCCCGCCCGCAATTTCCGCCGCCAGGGCAGACACTGCCGCATGGCTAATTGCTTTACCGGGCACCCCCAAAATTTCCCCGTTATCCCCAATCAGCCCGGCCCCTTCCGCGTTAATCTGGCTACCGATATTGCTCAACAACGCGGTTTGCAGATTGTCCGTCAAGCTGCCGCCATGAATAGCGGTGCCCAATGTTGCACTCACGACGGATTGCGCTGCCACACGCTGGGCCACCTGACTCCAATTATTCTGACTCAATAAAGGCAGCTGTGCTTTTAGGGGATCGACCACGGTTTTTCCTTCGACCAGTTTTCCCCACCCCATCGTGTGGTCTAATCCCCCTAATGCCCCACCCACGGTGATTTGTGTCACGAGAGATTTGACTGAATCGCGCTGCGCTAAGGTTGACAGTGTCTGGGTGAGATTGCCTTTGTTTTCAATTAAGGCCACCGCCGCCTGCGAGGCTAGCCCGATCATTCCGCCATACGCCGCCCCATAAACCGCGCTCGCTGTAGCCCCGGTGGCACCGGTCGCCCCCACCGCGCCGCTTCCCGCCCAGGCCGCCAGGCCAGAGCCCGCAGTGACCGCCGCGACCGCAATCGCAATCACAGCACCCGCGACCGGGTTTAAGCGGGTGCTTTTTTGGTCCCAACGGCTGTAAG
>NZ_JBHFKZ010000085.1:0-9123 GCF_042879375.1 Photorhabdus sp. RM323S | reverse complement strand
CCTTTACTTGCTGGACGAGTATAGTCAGCCAGTGCCGCTGGGTATGGTGGGGGAGATTTATATCGGGGGGGCAGGCGTAGCGCGGGGCTACTTCAATCGCCCTGAATTGACGGCGGACCGTTTCCTTATCGATCCGTTCAGTGATAAGCCGGGTGCGCGCATGTACCGCACCGGGGATTTGGCGCGTTATCTGCCGGACGGCAACCTGGCGTTTCTGGGCCGTAATGACCAGCAGGTTAAGATCCGGGGTTTCCGCATTGAACCGGGGGAAATCGAGGCCCGGCTGGTGGAACACCCGGCAGTAAGTGAATCGGTAGTATTGGCGCAGGGGGAAGGGCAGGAGAAACGACTGGTGGCTTATGTGGTGGCACCTGCGGATGAGGGATTGGTTAATAGCCTGCGTGAACATCTGAGCGTTCAGTTGCCTGACTACATGGTGCCGTCGGCCTTTGTGCGGCTGGATGCCTTCCCGTTAACCCCGAACGGCAAGCTGGATCGTCAAGCGTTGCCGGCAGCGGACATGGAAGCGGTTGCCCGTCAGGTTTATGAAGCACCACAAGGGGAAACAGAAATCGCCTTGGCCGCGATTTGGTGTGAAATCCTGGGGGTTGAACAAATCAGCCGGCATGACAATTTCTTTGCCCTGGGCGGCCATTCGTTGCTGGCGGTACGGGTGATGAACCGTGTCGCGGCGTTCGGTGTCGAACTGTCGCTGGCGACCTTGTTTGAATCCCCTACTTTAATGGCTTTTGCCGAGGTCATGCAGGCTCGGTCTGGCCAACCGGATCCTATTCTACCGGCCATCGTGCCGATATCCCGTGAGGGTGAGCTGCCGCTGTCATTTGCTCAACAGCGCCTGTGGTTTCTGGCACAGCTTGAGGGCGTCAGCGAGACTTATCATATCCCGATGGTCCTGCATTTACGTGGTCAACTGGATATCATGGCCTGGCAAAAGGCGCTGGATACCTTGTTTGCCCGTCATGAAGCGCTACGCTCTGTCTTTGTCTCTATTGAGGGGCAGCCACAAGTGCAGCTGTTGGCACCGGATAGCGGCTTGCTGCTGTCTCAACATGACCTGCGTGGGCTCCCGGATGCGGAAGGGGTTCTTGAACGTCTGTGTGCCGAGGAAGTGCGCATATCATTTAACCTTGACCGTGGCCCGCTGATCCGCGCCAGTTTGATCCGGCTCACCGATGACGAATACCGGTTCCTGCTCATTCAGCATCATATTGTTTCCGATGGCTGGTCTGTCGATGTATTGATACGTGAACTGAGCGCACTCTATACGGCGTTTTTGGCTGGGCAACCGGATCCGCTGCCTCCTTTGGCGATTCAATACCCGGATTACGCCGCCTGGCAGCGTCAGTGGTTGTCAGCGGAACGTGTTCAGGTTCAATCTGACTATTGGCGTACTCTGCTGGCTGATGCACCGGTTCTGCTGGATTTGCCTACTGACCGGCCCCGTCCGTTTGAGCAGTCGTTTACCGGCCATACCGTGCCGGTTAATCTGGATACGGCATTGACCACCGCGCTTAAACGCCTGAGTGAGCAGCACGGTGTCACGTTATTTATGACACTGTTGTCCGCCTGGGCGGTGGTCCTGTCGCGGTTGTCAGGTCAGGACGATGTGGTGATTGGCACACCGAGTGCAGGCCGCAGTCGTCAGGAAGTGGAGTCACTGATCGGATTTTTTGTCAATACGCTGGCGTTGCGTGTTGATTTATCGGGTGAGCTGACGGTGACGGAGTTGCTGGAGCGGGTGCGACAGACCGCTTTAGCGGCCCAGGAGCACCAGGATTTACCGTTTGAGCAGGTGGTGGAAATCGTGCAGCCGCCGCGCCAACTGGCGCATACGCCGTTGTTCCAGGTAATGTTTGCCTGGCAAAACAATGAGAACACGGCCTGGCAATTACCGGGGCTGGCCGTGTCACCGGTCGAGCAGGTCTCTGAGATTGTCAAATTTGATCTTGAACTGAATCTGTCAGAACAAGAGGGACGGATTGTCGGTGCGTTGAGTTATGCCACCGCCCTGTTTGATCAATCGACAATAGAGCGGCAGGTGGGATATCTGCACGCGGTGTTGCAAGAGATGGTCGCTCACGCTCAACAGCGGATCGGGGAAATTGATATTCTGGCACCGTCGGAGCGCAGATTGTTGCTGGAAACCTGGAACGCGACGGAAACCCCTTATCCTGACGCGTTATGTATCCATCAGTTGTTTGAGCAACAGGTAGAGAAAACCCCTGACGCGATAGCGTTAGTGTATGAAGAGCAAACGCTCAATTATGCCGAATTAAATGCCCGGGCTAACCGGCTGGCCCATCAGCTAATTGCGCTGGGGGTAGAGCCGGACCAGCGGGTGGCGATTTGCGTATCACGTTCACCGGCAATGGTGGTGGGATTACTGGCAGTATTGAAAGCCGGCAGCGCGTATGTGCCGCTGGATCCGGCTTATCCGGGCGAGCGTCTGGCACATATTTTGACCGATGCGGCCCCGGCTATTTTGCTGGCGGATAATACCGGACGTGATGCGCTGGACGAGAAAACGTTGGCTGCGCTGACCGTGCTTGATCCGAATACCTTGCTTGATCAACCGGACAGTAATCCACAGGTCCCGGCGCTGACTGCCCGACATCTGGCGTATGTGATTTACACTTCCGGCTCCACGGGGGTGCCAAAAGGGGTGATGATTGAGCACCGGAATACGGTGAACTTCCTGAACTGGGCCCAGCAGGCTTTTGGCGCGGAAGAGATCTGCGAGACACTGTTCTCGACGTCGATGAATTTCGACCTGTCCATTTTCGAATGTTTTATGCCGTTATCCTGTGGTGCGGCGGTTCATCTGGTCGATGATGTTCTGTCATTGATGCGGCATACCCGACCAGTGAGTCTGATTAACTCCGTCCCGTCGGCCATGAAACCGCTATTGCAGGCTCAGGCGCTGATGGCTCCGGTCCATACCGTCAATCTGGCGGGTGAGCCGCTTAAAAGTGCCCTAATTGAACAAATTTTCGCAGAAACGCCGGTACAACGGCTATGTAATCTCTATGGACCTTCCGAAACGACAACCTATTCTGCCTGGATATCGATGCAGCGGGGTGACCGGGTTATTGAAAGTATCGGGCGTCCGATAGCCAACACCGGCCTTTACTTATTGGACGAGTATGGTCAGCCGGTGCCACAGGGTGTGGTGGGGGAAATTTATATTGGAGGCGCGGGAGTGGCGCGGGGTTACTTCAATCGCCCTGACTTGACAGCTGAACGTTTCCTTATCGATCCGTTCAGTGATAAACCGGGTGCCTGCATGTACCGGACCGGGGATTTGGCGCGTTATCTGCCGGACGGCAACCTGGCGTTTCTGGGCCGTAATGACCAGCAGGTTAAGATCCGGGGTTTCCGCATTGAACCGGGGGAAATTGAGGCCCGGCTGGTGGAACACCCGGCAGTAAGTGAATCGGTGGTATTGGCGCAGGGGGAAGGGCAGGAGAAACGGCTGGTGGCTTATGTGGTGGCACCCGCAGATGAGGGGCTGGTCAATAGCCTGCATACTTATCTGAGTGCCATTTTACCGGATTATATGGTGCCGTCGGCCTTTGTGCGGCTGGATGCATTTCCCTTAACGCCTAACGGTAAATTGGATCGTCGAGCATTGCCGGCAGCGGGCAATGAAGCGGTTGCCCGTCAGGTTTATGAAGCACCACAAGGGGAAACGGAAATCGCATTGGCGGCGATTTGGTGTGAATTACTGGGGATTGAACAGGTCAGCCGGTATGACAGCTTTTTTGCTCTGGGTGGTCATTCGTTGCTCGCGATACGGGTGATTGAACGTTTGCGTCACCTGGGATTGACCCTGACGGCGCGTGATCTGTTTCAGTTCCCGGTGCTGTTTGAACTGGCTCAGTCACTGGGACAGCACCAGGCGGTGATAGTGCCGCCTAACGTCATAACACCGGCAACCACGGCACTGACGCCGGAGATGTTGCCACTGATCGATCTGACTCAGATTGACATTGACCGCATCATCGGGCGGGTGCCGGGCGGGGTGACCAATATTCAGGATATCTATGCCTTGTCGCCGTTGCAGGACGGTATTTTGTTCCATCACTTACTGGAAAACGAAGGTGATCCGTATCTGTTGACAGGTCAGATGGTTTTTGCTGACCGGTCTCTATTAGATCGTTATCTGGCAGCGGTTCAACGAACAGTTGATCGGCACGATATCTTACGTACCGCCTTTATCTGGCAAGAATTGTCTGTGCCGGTGCAGGTGGTCTGGCGTCAAGCCCAATTGTCGGTGACGGAACTGACCTTGAATCCAGCCGATGGCCCGATCAGTGACCAGTTAACCCGGTGCTTTGATCCGCATCATCATCGTCTTGACCTGGGGGAGGCTCCGTTATTGCGCTTTGTAGTAGCGCAGGAGACTGATGGCCGTTGGATGGTGCTGCAATTGCTGCATCATCTGATTGGTGACCATGAAACGCTGGAAGTGATGCACAGTGAAGTTCAAGCGTATCTTATCGGTCAGGAGGATAGCCTGCCTGATCCAGTTCCTTTCCGTAATTTGGTGGCACAGGCTCGGCTGGGGGTGAGTCAGGAAGCGCATACCCGTTTCTTTACTGAGATGCTGGCGGCGGTGGATGAACCGACGCTACCATTCGGGCTGACAGAGGTGCACCGTGACGGTTCACAAGTGACGGAATCACACCGGATGTTGGCACCTGAGCTGAATGACCGTCTGCGTAGTCAGGCTCGGCGCTTGGGGGTCAGTCTGGCGGCATTGTGTCATCTGGCTTGGGCGCAGGTGTTATCGCGTACCAGTGGGCAGGAGAAAGTGGTGTTCGGCA
Source organism: Photorhabdus sp. RM323S (assembly GCF_042879375.1). Lineage (NCBI taxonomy): Bacteria > Pseudomonadati > Pseudomonadota > Gammaproteobacteria > Enterobacterales > Morganellaceae > Photorhabdus > Photorhabdus sp. RM323S. The sequence continues at coordinate 4,276 of NZ_JBHFKZ010000085.1, read as the reverse complement.
CGGTGTTGTTTGGGCGGATGCAGGCAGGGGACAGCACCGACAACGGTATGGGGCTGTTTATTAATACCTTGCCGTTGCAACTGGATATCGATGAGACCTCGGTATGGGACAGCGTTCAGGCCGCCCATACCCGACTGGCCGGATTATTAGCCCATGAGCACGCGTCACTGGCGCTGGCCCAGCGTTGCAGTGGGGTGCCGGGTGAGTTGCCACTCTTTAGTAGCCTGTTGAACTATCGGCATAATACTTTGTCGGCAACGTCAGCTGAACTTATCAATGGAATTGAATTTCTTGGTACACAAGAGCGGACCAACTACCCGTTTGTGCTGTCGGTGGAAGATTTTGGCGGATCCATGGGGCTGACAGCGCAGGTCGTGCAGCCGTTTGATTCGAAAAGCCTGTGCGGTTATATGCAGCAAGCACTGGAAAGTCTGGCGGCGGCGCTTGAGCAAGCCCCGGAAATGCCCATTCGGGCATTGGAAATCCTGCCGGAAGCGGAACGTACCTTGTTATTAAGAACCTGGAACGCCACGGAAACCGTGTATCCTGATGCGTTGTGTATTCATCAGTTATTTGAACAGCAGGTGAAGAAAACTCCAGAAGCAACGGCACTGATCGCGGGAGAGAAGAGCCTGAGCTATATGCAACTGAATGCGTATGCTAACCGATTGGCTCGTCAGCTGATCGAACAAGGGGTTGGTCCCGGTGATCATGTGGCGATCTTGTTAGAACGATCGATGGAACTGGTGGTGGCTATATTAGCTATTCTTAAAGCTGGTGCCGTTTACGTACCGATTGATCCCAGTGTGCCGGATGAACGGAAAAACTGGCTGATCAGTGATTGTTCTGCCAGGTTACTGCTCACCGATACACGGGTGGATATTCCGGCTAATCTGGCTGTGCCGCTGCTTTGTCTCTCTGATGAGACAGACACGAGTAGAGAGGAAGATTGTTTTAACCCTGACTTGCCGTGTTCCAGTGCCGGATTGGCCTATATCATGTATACCTCCGGTTCGACTGGTGCATCCAAAGGGGTTCTGGTACCACATCGTGCGGTGGTCCGGCTGGTTATCAACAACGGATATGCTGAAATCGGGCCGGATGACCGGGTTGCCTTCGCTGCTAACCCGGCTTTTGATGCCAGTACTTTCGAAGTTTGGGCACCGTTGCTTAATGGTGGAACATTAGTGGTTGTCGATCATGTCACTTTGCTGACGCCACTAGAGTTTGTACACGTTCTACAGGTTCAGCGAATTAATGTTCTGTGGCTGAGTGTCGGATTGTTTAACCAACTGGCGGCGGAGCTGTCTCCAGTTTTTCCGCAGATAAAGTTCCTGATTGTCGGGGGAGATGCCCTTGATCCCCAGGTTATCAGACAGGTACTGAGCACGAGTCCGCCACAACAGTTATTAAATGGCTATGGGCCGAGTGAAGGCACCACCTTTACGACGACATACCGTATTGATGCATTAGCGCAAGGAGCGACCCGAGTCCCTATTGGCCGACCGGTAGCCAACACGCGGGTTTATCTGTTGGATGCAAATGGTCAACCGGTACCGTTGGGGGTGGTTGGAGAGATTTATGTCGGTGGAGATGGGGTTGCCTATGGTTATCTTAATCGTCCTGAATTGACCGCCGAACATTTTCTTGTCGATCCGTTTGGTGATAACCCGGATGCCCGCATGTACCGCACCGGGGATTTGGCGCGTTATCTGCCGGATGGCAATCTGGAGTTCCTGGGCCGCAACGATCAGCAGGTGAAAATTCGCGGCTTCCGCATTGAACCGGGGGAAATTGAAGCCCGGTTGGCAGAGCATCCAGCGGTGCGTGAGGTTGCGGTGTTGGTACGGGGGGAAGGGGAGGATAAACGGCTGGTAGCCTATGTGGTGGAACCCACGGATGAGGGGCTGATGAACAGCCTGCGTGCTCACCTGAGTGCAGTTTTGCCTGACTATATGGTGCCGTCAGACTTTGTGCGGTTGGATGCGTTTCCATTGACCCCGAACGGTAAGCTGGATCGCCGTGCGCTACCGGCACCGGACAATGAAGTCGTTTCCCGTCAGATTTACGCCGAACCGCAGGGCGATACGGAAATGGCTCTGGCGACGATTTGGCGTGAATTACTGGGGATTGCGCAGATAAGCCGGTATGACAGCTTTTTTGCCCTGGGTGGTCATTCATTGCTTGCTATACGTATGATTGAACGCCTGCGTCACCTGGGATTGACCTTGACGGCGCGGAATCTGTTCCAGTTTCCGGTGCTGTTTGAACTGGCGCGGTCATTGGGACAGCATCAGGCGGTAAGAGTGCCACCTAACGTCATCACCCCGGCAACTACAGCGCTGACGCCGGAGATGTTGCCGCTAATCGATCTGACTCAATCTGACATTGACCGTATCGTTAGGCAGGTGCCGGACGGGATGGGTAATATCCAGGATATCTATGCACTGTCACCGTTGCAGGATGGTATTTTGTTCCACCACTTACTGGCAAACGAAGGGGATCCGTATCTGTTGATGGGGCAGATGGCCTTTGCTGACCGGGCTCTGTTGGATCGTTATCTGACGGCGGTTCAGCGGGTAGTTGATCGGCACGATATTCTACGTACGGCCTTTATCTGGCAAGAATTGTCAGTGCCAGCACAGGTGGTCTGGCGTCAGGCCCAATTGTCGGTAACGGAACTGACACTGAACCCGGCCGACGGCCCGGTCAGTGACCAGTTAACCCGGCGTTTTGACCCGCGTCATCATCGTCTTGATTTGGGGGAAGCACCGCTATTGCGCTTTGTGGTGGCGCAGGAGACCGATGGCCGTTGGATTGTGCTGCAATTGCTGCATCATCTGATTGGTGACCATGAAACGCTGGAAGTGATGCACCGTGAAGTACAGGTGTATCTGACGGGGCAGGAGGAGAGCCTGCCTGCGCCGACACCGTTCCGCAATTTGGTAGCGCAAGTCCGGTTGGGGGGAAATCAGGAAGCGCATACCCGTTTCTTTACCGACATGTTAGCGGCGGTAGATGAACCCACCCTGCCGTTTGGTTTGACGGAAGTGCATCGTGACGGATCTCAAATGACGGAGTCTCACCGGATGTTGGCACCTGAGCTGAATGGCCGTCTGCGCAGTCAGGCCCGGCGTTTGGGGGTCAGTTTGGCGGCGTTGTGTCATCTGGCTTGGGCCCAGGTATTGTCGCGCACCAGCGATCAGGAGAAAGTGGTGTTTGGCACCGTGCTGTTTGGGCGTATGGCGGCGGGAGAAGGCGCTGACAGTGGCATGGGGCTGTTTATCAATACCTTGCCGCTGCGGCTGGATATCGATGATACCCCGGTACAGGACAGTGTGCAGGCTGCTCATACCCGACTGGCCGGACTATTGGAACATGAACACGCGTCACTGGCGCTGGCCCAGCGTTGCAGCGGGGTGCAGGGTGAGCTGCCACTCTTTAATAGCCTGTTGAATTATCGGCACAATACCTTGCCGGCAACATCGGATGACATCATAAACGGTATTGAATTTCTGGGCGCACAAGAGCGGACCAACTATCCGTTAATGCTGTCAGTGGAAGATTTTGGTGAAGCCTTGGGACTGACGGTTCAGGTCGTGCAGCCGTTTGATCCGGCAAGGATAGGCGGCTATATGCAACAGTCACTGGAGAGCCTGGTGGCGGTACTGGAACAGGCTCCGGAAACGCCGGTACGGCAGTTGGAAATTCTGCCAGAAGCAGAGCGTAGGTTGTTGTTAAAAACTTGGAACGCCACAAAAACAGCTTACCCTGATCAGTTATGCATTCATCAGTTGTTTGAACAACAGGTGGAGAAAACCCCGGATGCGCCCGCGTTAGTGCATGAAGAGCAAACCCTCCGTTATGCCGAATTAAATGCCCGTGCCAACCGGCTGGCCCATCAGCTGATTGCGCTGGGGGTAGAACCGGACCAGCGGGTGGCGATTTGCGTATCACGTTCACCGGCAATGGTGGTGGGATTACTGGCAGTATTGAAAGCCGGCAGCGCGTATGTGCCACTGGATCCGGCTTATCCGGGCGAGCGTCTGGCACATATTTTGACCGATGCGGCCCCGGTTATGGTGTTAGCGGATGAAACCGGTCGTGCCGGATTGGGTGAGGAAACACTGGCTACGCTGACCGTGCTCGACCCGAATACCTTGCTTGATCAACCAGATAGTAATCCACAGGTCCCTGCGCTGACTGCCCGGCACCTGGCGTATGTGATTTACACCTCCGGCTCCACGGGGGTGCCAAAAGGGGTGATGATTGAGCA
>NZ_JBHFKZ010000084.1:0-10391 GCF_042879375.1 Photorhabdus sp. RM323S | reverse complement strand
GGCGGTAAGAGTCAGCTCAATCTGGGGTATCTGGTGGACAGTCAGCAGCCACACCCGGATAAACGGGGAGAAGGTTTTGAGTTGCGGACAGACGACTGGGGGGTGATCCGGGCCGGTAAGGGGATGTTTATCAGTACTGACGGGCAACCCAAAGCCCAGGGGCCGGTGTTGGCAATGCAGGCGGTATTGTCGGAACTGGATGCCGCTATTCAGACTGCGGCGGGATTGCGTTACGCCGCTGAAGCGGCGAAAGCGGAACTGGCGGATATCGAAGCCCAGACCGCATTTATGGAGCACACCCTCAAAGAGCTGCAACAGCGGGCCCTCTTATTTTCAGCGCCGTCAGGTATTGCTCAGGTGACACCGGGCAACTTACAGCTTTCTGCCGGTGAAAATCTGATAGCAACAGTTGGCCGTGATGCGGATATGAGCATTACCAAGAAATTCCGGCTGGCGGTGGGTGAAACCCTGAGTTTATTTGCCAAAACCCTGGGTATGAAACTGTTGGCGGCTTCCGGCAAGGTAGAAATTCAGGCCCAGACCGGTGAGATGGATTTATTGGCCCAGCAGGCGGTGCGTCTGGTCAGCCAGGAAGACACGGTGACGATATCCGCGAAAACGGAACTGCGGCTGGAATGCGGTGGCGCATATATCTCGCTAAAAGACGGTCACATTTCGTTTGCCAGCCCGAAGAATGCCCGGTTTCAGTGCGATGTTTTCCAAAAAGCAGGCCCCGCCAGTCAGAGTTCAACCCTGACATTGCCTGACCGTTGTGCGTCAACGGCAGCGCGGATGGCCGATGGGCAAAATGGGATAGTGAATTAAGGGGACACGCCATGACAAAAACTGATATTCAAATGGGTTACGATTTTTCATCCGATGCTGAAATCCGGCAGAAAACCCAGTTGCTGGCTGACTTGCATACCGCATTTACCCAACAGGGGGGGAAAGGGCTATTGTTGGTTGATCCGGCGGTTTTTCTGGATACCCGGCAGGAAGAAAGGTTTCCTGCGGCGATTCTCAATCATCAGCCTGCCGCCATAGCGACTCGGATAAAGCATCCCCGTTTCGAATCCCGTCATTCTCCCTGGCTGATACCGCTGGATATCAACCAGCCTGAGGATGCTCACATGCTGACGCTGAGTATTACGCAAGCGTTGCAGGAGGCCGACCCGGCGGAGTTGATGGTCGGACGAGGTCGAATGGTTTGTGGCTGGCTGTTCAGTGCCAGCACGGTATCCACGATTGCACAACATCTTGGTATGACGGCGGTACAAACCTTGTCAACGGTACAGCAAATTGTACTGCGTTTTTATGATCCGGCGGTAAATAATGCTTTTTGGTCGTTATTGGATACCTGGCAGCGCTCACGCTTGCTGGGACCATTGACCGATTGGTATCTGATCGACGGCGACGGTCAGTTGCTGCATCGGAACAATACGGTGCCTTCGGTGGTGCAATACAGCTTTTCGCTGGCGCTGTCGCCGGAAAATGTGCAGGAAATGACCTGGTCAGGCCCGATGAACCGGGCACTGCGCCGCTATCGTCAGGAACATCGCAACCCGTTACGCCGGACAGAGTCCGCAGCGTTGGAGATTATGCTGGCCTTACTGCGCCGGGTCACTGAACGTTATGCCTTTGATAATGTTTGTGATCTGGAGGCGTGTGCCTTGCATGGTTTGCTATACCACCCTGAGATTGATCTACACCCTCGGATACAGTCATTGCTGTCCGGTGAAGAGGGTGACCATACCCGTGGCTATATTGAGCGTACAGTCAGACTGACCACAGAAGAATGGTTGGCGCTGGCCTGTGACTGCGCTCGTCCCGATGTTCCCGCTATTCCCCCAGTTAACCAGGAGATTTTGTCATGAGTCTTTCACCCTGTGATATGTGTCAGTCAATCGGCCCGGCACTGTTGCCGGTACGCTATTCGGTGGTGCCGGACAGTATCCATGAAACCTTGCCGGAGTGGGCCGAGACGTCGTTTCCAGCGGCCAAAGGCTACCATTATGCGCTGCGTGCCCTGAGGCAGGGGTTTTTATACGTCTATTACTCTTATGGCGGTGGTTTTCCACAAGAATGCTGGGAGACCTGGAGCATCAGCGAGGACGGGGCGCTGTGGCGGCAGTACTGTGGTCCCTTTGCGGTGCACGGTAAGAAAACCGCAGATTGTCACGCCCCGACGCATCAAAGCGCCAATGTGGAGTTTATCGTATTACAGGATATTGCGCTGCGTCAGGATACCTGGCTGGCCTTCTCGCCTTCGGCCTGGAGCCCAGAGACAATACAGTATTATCACGATCACCCCGACGCGCGGGAAAAGCGAATGCAGTGCGTGAAATCCTGGCAATGGCGAGGGGTGCCGGAAGGGGAGGGGATCAGCGAGGTTACGGCAGAGACCCTGAATACAGTGATGGATTACCATCCGGTGGATATGTATTGGCCCCCCTACCTTCTGCCTCACAACCCGACAGCGGCGCGTATCAGCCGGACAATGGAAGAGGCGCCCTACTATACGTTTACGCCTAACGCGGTTGGCCCGCAGGGGACCCTCTATCCGTGGAGCAAAAAGCGGGCAGGGAATGCGGACGCCACGGTCAGAGCCATGCAAAGACGGGGACAGGCAAGAGATGGCTCGCCGGTTTCACCGGTGTTGCTGGCTTTGCATGATCCGATTGGTATTGCACATGAACTGGCCGGGTGGAGTGATGATATCGCTGGTGAGCACGCCACGTGGTTGAAGGAGTTGTCGATTGAGTTTATGACCGACAGCTCGCTCAACGGGGTGAAAAACCAATTGCGTCAAATGAAAGCCGCGGATGTGCAAGGGCAGGTTGATAAAGTTCTTGAAGTCACTAAGCAGAAGGAGTACGGGGTTTTTTCCGATCAGCAGAAGGCTAAGCTCAGAGAGAATGTGACTCGTATCATGGTGAAAGCGAATGAGCCAACTTTTGAGCAAGCTTTTGCCCATGATTGGGAGAAATACACGAAAGAGCTGAATCTGGCTAAATGGCAGGCGTTTAACCAACAGTATGCCGATTTTTGTACTGAGGTAGCGAAAAAGCTGGAGCAGCTGGCTCAGCTCAGGGTGAGCTGGCTCCAGGAAAGTGGGTTTATCACCTGTTGCCGGGATTTCTACTCAACTCAGCTGGCGGATAACCTGAATTACCGGGAAGCGGTGGACTATGCCATGGCTTCACTGAATGTGACTAAAACGGGTAGTGCATTTTTAGACCGCTTAATCGCCCAGTATTCAACCTTATCGGAGAGCAATATTGTCTGGCGCTCGTTGCTGCTGAATAACCCGGACGTGATGGCGGAAATGGACGGATTTCTGCAACAGATGGGCGAGAATAAAGGGAATGTGAAACCCGCAAACATTGAAAAATTTATGGGCATGGTGTCGTCATTGAGCGGGAAACTGGCGGAGGCTTACGATAAGGCGAATGAAGCGCTGGAAAAACCGCCTAAGGCCAACAGCACATTTGCCCGTGCGATGCTGCATTGTGACCGGCGACTGGTCACGCTGGGTGACCGGTTCTTTAATTTTACCCGTTTAGGGAAAGTGATGAACAGCTGGAATGAAATGCTGAGTAAAACACTGTTCTCGGTGATTTCCGGCGTGCCGTTTGATCAGGCGGTTGGGCTGTCGGTATCACAGCTTAAAGATGGCGATGAGTTTAGGCAGCAGGTGTTGAAGGAGCTTAAGGCGTCGGGATATGAGGAACAGTTGAGAAAAAGTAATAAATATCAGTCTGATTTTAAAAAATTTTCCGAAAGTGCCGAAGGGGAACCTGCGTTAAAGAAATCGCGAATTAAATTACTGGTTTTGATTTTCAATGGGTTGGAGTTTTCCAATCAGTTAAAAGAGAGTAAAGGGGATACAAAGGGCCATGCCCAGGTAACTGCGGCGTTTTTAGGTACATTGAGTACCGCGATGGAGATTGTGACCCCGGTAGTTGAGCACGGCATAAAAAATGTGGCGGCGACTGACACTATTAAGTTTATTGGGGCGAGTGCAGGCACACTTGCTTCTGTATTAAATCTGGGGGGTGATATCAGTGACGCGGTTTCTGAATGGTCTGGCCGCCGACGCTGGCAGTTTATTGGGTTAATTGTTTGCAAAATTGGTGCTGATATTGGAGTGATGGTAAAAGCATCTAGTGGATTGTTGGAAATATTGCTAAGGAAACAGCTGACGAATGGTAATGTTATGAAAATCATCTTAGGAAGACTGGGGTCTTTGGCTGCTGGTAGGCTTATTGGTTTTCTCGCTAGCTGGCAGGTAATGGTTGGTATTCTTATTCTTGAGTGGCTGGTTTCATTATATGTCGATAATGAGTTACAAAAATGGTGCCGTAGCTGTGTGTTTGGTCTAGAGCCGGATGGTGATCTGAAATCAACCCAATTTATTGCCCCTGAATCACAGCGAAATACGTTGTATGAAGAACAAAGTAAAAAATTTGCTGACGCAATTAAGGTGATTTCATGAATACTTATCAGATGTTAAAAGATGCCATTGACTTTAAGGAATTGAAAAGTCAGAGAAGCAGTCTTGATACATGGATTGAAGTTAATCTTGAGTGGATAGCTGATCATCCAGACGATACGGAAGATTCAGAAAAGGAGATTGCAAAAACAAAAGAAAAGATCCCGCCACTGGATGCAATATTAGCAAAAGAGCCACCGCTGCCGGAATTACCACCCCGTAAGCCATTAATCAAAGTCAGTGGGGTATTGGAAGAGTTCGAGATACTCTGTGTCATGGGTTATTTTACCGATCAGGAATATGATCCCGAAGAATTTGCCCGTCAGGAGGAACGTGATCAATTCGGAGCGCTATTGTTTGCTATGATGGGCAATAGCGCAGCGGCGGCGGCGACTTCACGGACGAAAGAACGACCGGCTGATGCATGTCATTTTGTGCGGGGAAAAATCAATGGTATCCCTTTTCATGGTTGGTTAGGGTTGACCACCGTGAAAATAGGTGATTACGTTGAATTAGCCGTGACAGAGCAGGAAGAGTATTATGCTGTTTATGCGTTGGCAAACCCTGAGACTCGAGTCATTTCTATTACTCCGCGTTGTAATAAAGGGATCCGCTCAAAGGCAAGAGATGAAATATTTTATACTTGCTACATATTCCTTGCTGTTATTGTCGTTTGCCTTGCTGCCGGGTTTTTTTTTGTTAAAGACCATTTTTGGGATGGGGCAGAGATGGTAATTTTATGGTGTTTGTTTTTTTCGGTTTCACTTTCTCCCTATATGTACTATTTGAGTATCAAAAAACCATTTCCGTCAGTTAAACTGGCTCAAGATATTTTCACTGCATTGGGTTTTCCTAATCCTGAGAATATCAGCCTTGAGAAATTAACCAGAAAAAGGATTAAGGAGATGAAGTCCGATTTATTGGTTAAGAGTAGCGAAGATGTATTGCCGGATAAATATTGTATCCTGAGTCATCTCTATTATTACTGACTCAAGTAATTACCGGGTAAAAAACGGTTATGTTTAAAGATATTATTTCTTTGATCAGATTGGTTGAAAGTTTGAAATCAACCCAATTTATTGCCCCTGAATCACAGCGAAATACGCTGTATGAAGAACAAAGTAAAAAATTTGCTGACGCAATTAAGGTGATTTCATGAATACTTATCAGATGTTAAAAGATGCCATTGACTTTAAGGAAATAAAAAGTCAGAGAAGTAGCCTTAATACACGGATAGCGGTTAAGAGAGAAAGGATTCAGCGCTGCCCTGAAGATAGAGCCGAAGTGGAAAAAGCAATAGCGGAGGTTCAGGCTCAAATTCCGGCACTGGATGCCATCTTAGCAAAAGAGCCGCCACCACCGGAATTACCGCCGCGTAAGCCATTAATCAAAGTCAGTGGGGTATTGGAAGAGTTTGAGATACTCTGTGTGAAAGGCTATTTTTCCGATCAGGAATATGATCCCGAAGAATTTGCCCGTCAGGAGGAGCGTAATCAGTTTGGGGCGTTATTGCTTGCTATGATGGGTAATAGTGCAGCGGCGGCTGCGACTTCACGAACGAAAGAACGATTGGGTGAGAAATGTCATTTTGTACAGGGAAAAATCAACGGTCTCTCTTTTCATGGTTGGTTGGGGTTGACCACTGCGAAAATAGGTGATTACGTCGAGATCCGCACGAAGGCCAGAGATGAAGTATTTTACACTTTCTATATACTCTTTGCTGCTATTGTGATTTGTATTGGCTCTGTTGTTTGTTCAGTTAAAGACCATTTTTGGGATGGAGCAGAGATGGTAATCTTATGGTGGGTGTTTATTTCATCTGCAATTTCTCCCTATATGTACTATTTGAGTATCAAAAAACCGTTTCCGTCAGTTAAACTAGCCCAGGATATTTTCACAGCATTGGGTTTTCCTAATCCTGAGAATATTAGCCTTGAGAAATTAACTAAAAAAAGGATTAAGGAAATGAAATTTAATCCATCAATTAAGAATGGTAACGAAGTATTACCAGATAATTATGGTTTTCTGAGCCATTTTTATTATTACTGATACAAGTAATTGCCGGGTAAGAAACTGTTATGTTTAAAGATATTATTTTTTTAATCAGATTGGTTGAAATTCTGAAATCAACCCAATTGATTGACGCTGAATCGCCGTGAAGCTTTGAAAAATTCAGCAGCGAATTATCGAAGGTAAAGTGTTATCTAAATTTGAGTGATAGGTAATTTTGTGTAAATTGAGGTTTTTTTATGAAACAGATCTATAAAATGGTTTTCATCGGTTTTGCCATTAATGTATTAATATGTTTGGTTTCACTGGCGGCGACCCGGGTACTTTATGCTGGTTATGATGATCTTTCTTATCAATTACAGGGCGTGGTTGATAAGTTATTTATCGTGGATAAAGTGTTACAGGTTTTCATTTTCCTGCAAATTGTTAATTTATTTATTATTATCAAGATACCAAGGTATGCAAAAATCAGTTCTTTTATCGTGTCCTGTGTCTTTCCGTTTGGCGTGGTTTATTTCATTGGGTGTTTATTGTCGATTCAACGCGTGGCACTTTCTTCATTTACTGAATGTGAGAACAATAATACGGTCCCAGATAGCGAGGTTTGTTTTTTACGGCACGAGTATCGATACCAAGCGTTAATTTGGAGCGGGGGGGCTATTTTACTCTTGATAAAAGGTTTAAATAGTACGTGTATCACGATGGCGGTGATGCATTATGTCTCATATCGTAAAATAAAAGATCGTTATTTCTTTGCCGAGAAAGAGAACGGATTTTTATTAACCCCGACCCCTTTTAGTAAAACGATTTTTTTGCCTTATGGATGTATTGAACAGGTTGAACCACGTAAAAATAAAGTGATTGTTTCCGTCAAATTAAAGGAAAAAATCGACATAGTGTGTTCAACGAAATGTATTGATAGAGCCGTGCTGGAAAAAGTCGTTAATACACTTTCTCTGGTGGCGTCAAATAATCAGGGGGATAAACAGTAGCGATTACCGCTCTTGAGATGTGAAAAATTTATTTTTAATTATACCGGAGTCATTATGTTTGAAGGCATTATTCGCCTGGGTGATAAACTCAGCAGCGGCGGTGAAGTGATTTCCGCTTCTTCCTCAATAGAAATTGACGGTAAAAGCGCCGCGTTATTGCATGATGTAGTCAGTTGTCCGCTGGAAGGGCATGGTATTAACCGTATTGTCAAAGCCAATGCCAAATTTATCTCTGATGGCAAGCCGGTTGCTTTTGATAAAGCCCTTTGTCAATGCGGTTGTTATGTTATTTCCAGTACATCGAAAATGGGTACCGGAGGGAAAGCGTGATGACCTGGGAAATTCCGGAACCGCATATTGTACACTGGCCAGCGTCGTTGAACTGGTCACGCTGGTGGCGGCTGTTCAGTCTGATGTGCTTTGTTACTGTGGTGGCTGCCAGTGGTTTTTGGTTCGTGTTTGCAGATCCCCGTAGCGTGTTTTATGCCCTGGCTGCGGTGGTGGGAACCGCGATTGTGTTCGGGTTGATAGCCGGTTGGCAGTTTTTTCGTTACGGCGTGGAACTGGAGCAGGCGGAGTTACTGACGCAGGAAAACACCTGGCAGGAAGCTTATTGGCAAGCGTGGGCTTCACAGAACATGAAAGTCGTGGATTATCATGCGGTTTTTCCGCCTGAAGTCCCGTCCCCGGCGGAGAGTGAGGTGTTAGTCAATGGCGATAGCGCTCTGGTCTTACCACCTTTTCCGGGGCATGCCTGCTTGTTTGAAGAGGTGTTAGGGCCGATGCGCCATAGTTTGCTGAAACAGGTTGCTCGTCGCCAGTTGACTATCTATTTCCCTTTCCCGGTCGCAGAGAGCGTTTGGCATCAATTCTGCCAGGTTTGGCAAAAGCTGGGGTTTTCTGTGTCGCAGTTACAAGGCCCGATCGTGTTGAAACCGGATTATGCCAGTCAACTCAACGACTGGCTGGTGACGGAAAGCCCGGCGCTGATGCTGATAATCACATGGTCGTGGGAAAATCATGATGGGCGTCGCAGGGCCAGTGATGGCGCAGTGGCCTGGCTATTAACAGCATCGTCTTCTAAGCTGCCGGCAAAATGTTGTTTGCATCGTACGATGACGACAATGCCTGATGATGTGCAACGGGATATCGCCCGGTTTCTGCATTATCAATGCCCGGCTGCCACGGCGGGGACGCTGTGGGACAACGATGTTGATCCTGCCATAAAAGATTGCTTACTTATCCAGTTGAATCAAGTGTTGACATCTTCGTTATCACCGGAAGTGACGACAGTCCCGATCATGCCGGATCACCAGAGTGTGAGCCACTGGCTTGGGAAATCAGGGGATTTTACCGACTGGTTTACCCTGACGCTCGCCATGAGGATGGCGGAATATCAACATGTCCCTCAGCTTTTTCTGCTTTCTCAGCATGCTACGTTACAACTGGGGACGGTTTCCCCGGTAAACCCGGCGATTTCATCAGGAGATTCCTATGTCTAAAGCGTTTATTACCCGTAATCTGGGGGTGGGGTTGATAACCCTGCTGATAGCACTGGTGTCAGGCGGGCTGCTATATCTCCGAGGGGATCAGTTAGGATTAAATACGCTGGCGCTCAAGATAGTGGTCTGGGTAGTCAGTATGGTGGGCGTCATCTGGTTGTTGAACCTTATTCGTGACGGCAAACAGAGAACACCCCCACAGAAAGTGCCTGTCAACGCTTTCCGAGGAAAAGCCCTTTCCTCGAAAGAGCCATCTTATTTTGAGGCGCTGGAAAGCTGTGTTCGTCGGCGCTATGGTTATTTCTGGCGTTTTAAAGTGCGAATTTTACTGGTGACAGGTAAAAAGGCGCAGGTGGAAGCCATCGCGCCGGGGCTGACAACCCAACACTGGCTGGAAGGCCATCGTACGCTCCTGCTGTGGGGCGGCAGTTTACAAACTGAACCCGATACCGCGCAACTGGCAGCCCTGCGTCGCTTGCGCCGTTTTCGTCCGCTCAACGGCATCGTCTGGGCCCTGACCGAACAACAAAGCGCCCAGCCGGTCTGGATGGATAAAGCCCTGCGGATGTTGCAAAAACAGGCCCAGCAATTGCACTGGCAGGCTCCCATCTATTTGTGGCAGGTGTGCCACAGTCTCTGGTCACAGGCAGGGCGGGTGACGCAGGCGGTGGGGTGCTTTTTACCTGAACGCTGTACACCCGAGATAGTGGAGACTCACCTGCAACAGTTGATTGACCCGATGCGTAAGCTGGGGATGCAGCAAGTCCTGGCAGAGAACGCCCATGATTTCCTTTATCGTCTGTCATCCACCCTGGAGAAACAGGGGATTGCCCACTGGCGTAAGGTGTTGACACCGTGGCTGGCGGAGTACAGTGAGATGGTGTTGCTGCGCGGATTGATGTTCAGTTTGCCGCTGGAGCCGAACCGGGACGCGGGACCGCAGAACTGGCTACCCGATTTTGCCTGGCAGGGGGTGTTGACTGACAGTCTGCACTGGCACGGCCGACGGTTCGGGTGGATCCAGAAGCGCAATGTCTGTCGTGGCCTGATGGTACTGGCGTTATTGTGGGGGGCTGGCAGTGTGCTCTCCCTTTTCACCAACCGGGACCAGATAAAGGTCGTGCAGGCGGCAGTGACCGACCTGAAAACCCGCCCGGAAGCGTCTGACGCCCAATTGCTGGCGTTCAAGACCCTGCGTGATGAACTGGGCCGGGTGCAGCACCGGGCCGAATACGGCGCGCCCTGGTATCAGCGTTTCGGCCTGAATCAAAATCAGCCGCTATTAACGGCGGTACTGCCGTACTACACCCAGGTGAATAACCGGCTGATACGGGATAAGGCGGCGGCGATACTGCACCAAAAACTGAGCGCGCTGGTGGACCTGCCCCCGGGCAG
>NZ_JBHFKZ010000083.1:0-10840 GCF_042879375.1 Photorhabdus sp. RM323S | reverse complement strand
AATGAAACAGACCAAAATGGTGATGCAAAAATGCGGCATATTCATTAGGCAAGCTCGAAACGGATTGGTTTATTTCATACTGGGATTGCTTTAATAGCTGCATGATATGCGGCGGATTATAAGAATCGGGATCGGCAACAAGTAGAATCTGTCCTGGTTTCAGGTACCGATTATCGGCATTCAACGCCATAAAATACCGGGCTGCTTTGCTATTCGAATGACTGAACAGCAAGCTTGCCTGAAAACTTAATCCTCCAGGTTGCGGTACTATGCAGAAACCGGGTTGAATGTTCCTCTCCATACTATTTTGCCCCTCAAAACGTGTTGAAATAAGATTACTCGAATTCAGGCAGTATAAGTTTCTTTTAGTTCCACAATGATTGCCTAATCAGATAATAGGATTATTTTTAATTTATGGATATACCGGTTCTTAATCCTTCGACGTTGTATTCTTTCAGGTGAGGGTAAAGGCTATCATATTGAATGGTTTTGGTCTAAATGGCAAAACTGGAACCTATCATCAGCAGTTGCTCCTATTCCTTGTAGAATCTTTCTAACAAGTTTGCGATAGATCCCGCTCATTCTTACCTGAATTGACAGCTTTTTCTGTTATAAAGAAGAGGGAGGTGTCCATCCAGTTTGACTGCGAGGATTATATATTTACATTTATATAATATATTTGACAGTTTTTTACAATTTTACCATTGAAATCAAATAAAAGGGATTCACAATGAAAGTTTAAACTAAAACACAGGGTAAAATAATATGGCGAACATGATTTATGTAACGATAAAAGGTGAAACCCAAGGGCTTATTTCTCAAGGCTGTTCAACTCTGGATTCTATTGGTAACCGATATCAGAATGGACATGAAAATCGAATTATGGTACTGCAATTCAATCATGGCTTGACTGTCGCGCAGAATGTCAATTATCAGCCGGTAAACTTCATTAAACCATTAGATAAATCTTCGCCATTATTAATGATAGCGGCGGCTAATCGTGAAAAAATGGAATTGACATTTGATGTTTATCGGACCTCGCAAATAGGCTCACAGGAACTTTTCTATTCCATCTTGCTCACTGGGACAAAAATTTGCGGTTTAAATGTTAATTATCCGCATGTTGTTAATGATAATAAAGGCCAACCGGAGGAAGTTGTTTCAGTTCAGTATGTTAACATTACTTGTCGGCATTATATGGCAGGAACATCAGGATATTGCATCTGGGATGAGATGGTTTATTGATAACTATAATTTATACGCTTAGTTTTTAGTTAATCACTAAGCGTGTTTTTGGAATAAATATGTTAATATAAAGAAGTTGTGGTTATCATGTGCATCCGCCTATTCATATTATTTACTTGTAATAACATTGTAAATAAATTTATCTCCTAAATCCCTAATGTTGTGATGATTATTTTAGGTGTTGAGCAGAAATTTGTACATTGGAAATAACAATGCGGTTAGTAAAAATAATATCATCATAAATATAGAAATATAGTAGTATCTTATTATAAATGATGATAATCTTTTTGGGATTTTTTTTGCGAATATAAACGCTTCATTTGGTATGTGGTTCTCTATAAAAGAATATGATAGTGGTAATTTCCTCTTGGTTATCAACTGATAGAAAAAACAAGAAACAATAATACTGCCAAAGATCCCTGAGAATGAAGACATATAGATGATTTGAGGTATAGAATAACCTTCGCGGATATAAAGATCCGTTAGTTCTCTGAATTTCGAACTATTGAACATGTAAAAAATAATAAACACCCAAATTAAAAAAAAGGCAGAGCAGGATATAAAGAATGTAATGTATTTTAAAATGTTCATATTATTCACTTATTATTATATCAGAAACATATTCACCTATTGTATCCCCCAATTCTCCTCCAGCGTAACCCCCTATAACTCCTCCAACAGCCGCACATATCCAGCCACCAGCACCTCCGGCAGGTGCAGTAGCGATACCTAAAGCAAGGCATACCGACCCTGCTGCATATGCACCAGCACTGCCACCTGCAATACTAAAGCCTGTTCTTGTCCCAAATTTAGTATATTGTTGTACTATACAGAAACCGGGTTGAATGTTCCTCTCCATACTATTTTGCCCTCAAAACGTGTTGAAATAAGATTACTCGAATTCAGACAGTATAAGTTTCTTTTAGTTCCACAATGATTGTTTAATCAGATAATAGGATTGTTTTTAATTTATAAATATATTGGTGTTTAATCCCTCGACGCTATATTTCCCCAAGTGATGGTAAAGGTTCCCGTGCTGAATGATTTTGGTCTGAATCGCAAAACTGGAAGCTATCATTAGCACTTTTCCATATTCCTTGTAGAATCTTTCCAACAATCTTCCTGCCGTCAGGATACTTCTGCGGACACGCTGTAAATAATGTTTAAATTGGATTTAGGGAACGAAATATATCATTTTTGTTACGTTACTCTTACCAGAATTTGTGATAGATTCAGCTCGTTTTTGTCTATTAGTGTAGTTCAATTTATGTTTTTCTGTTATAGCGAGTAAGGTTATGAATGGATTTGTATATTTGGCAATGGCAATTGTTGCTGAGGTTGTGGCAACCGCTTCATTAAAAGCTTCCGATGGGTTTAGTAAATTATTTCCTTCTATACTGGTCATTGTTGGATATGGCATTGCTTTCTGGGCATTATCTCATGTAGTTAAAGTAGTGCCATTGGGAGTTGCCTACGCGATATGGTCTGGTCTTGGTATTGTGCTGGTTTCGGTTGCGGCGATATTTTTATATCAGCAGAAGTTGGATTGGGCGGCTATGTTAGGTATGGCGCTTATCATTGCGGGCGTTATGGTAATAAATTTGCTTTCTGACAGCAGTGCACATTAATTAATGATGCCGCATGGTTTTCCCTGAATTGTTTTTCGGAGAAGAGATATGTTAAATATCGACGATAAGAAAGGATTCAATGAGGTTTTAATAGGAGCGCTACTCTTTAATTTTACTTTATTGGCTGGCTGTAGTAGTCAAACAGGGAAAACATTTGCCCAATATCAAGCGATGCAATATTCTCAGCCAGAAATTGGTCTTGGAATTGATGCCAGAGCAACTTGTATTTATGCAGGTGGTACACCTGCATTAGCCATACAATTAAATGGTACACAAACACCGGTGTGTCAGTTGGTGAATGGCAAACGTTGTGATGAAAGGGCGTTATTGCAAGGTTCTTGCACGCCCATTTAAAGTAGAAATCAGGCAACTGCCTGTTATGAGCAGGAACATGCCGTTGAGGTCACGATGGTAGATACCTTTAGGCATGATTCTGCGAGTATATTTGATCTACGAGCTAACCGTTTTAACGCCTGAATTGGCAATTATTGACGATCAAAAAATTGGCTGATCAACACCAATACAGCAATAACCAGATAAGCGGCAAAAATACCAACTAGCCATTGTGGCATCTCTAATGACAAAAATTGCCATTGCCTTGTTGAACAGTCACCGGAGGCTTCAAACACCGAAGGGAGCCATTTATCTAATGCTAACCATGAAGGAAAGTTTACAAAAAAATCACAAGTATTAAATGGGGAAGGATATAACTGGATCATAGTATGTTCCCATGCCAATTGCAGGCCACGCCAGGCACTGTAGATCCACAAAATAATAGCCAACCAACGTAATGGTGTTTTTGGCGCGATTGCGCCTAGTAACCCAGCACCTAACACACCAAACAGAGCAACCCGCTCATAAATACACATCACACAGGGCTGTAATTTCATCACGTGCTGAAAATATAAGGCTGAACCTTCCAATGTTAAGGCAGCCAAAGCCATTAGCAGCCATGCGCTTCGTCCTTGGGAATAGTGGTTTAAAAATCGCATCATGTCCTTTTTTCCATGCAGATAAGATAAATAATTGAACGCCTATTTTGCCGCCTAAAATGCAACAAAAAAAGTCAATTAAAGTAAATCTGTTTTTTCGGGTAAAAGATAAAGCCGGATTGAGCACAATCAGCGTTCAATCCGGCATGGGTAATAACGTTATGAAGTAAATTTGTTGCCGGTTATGGCAACGCGATTAAACCCCACTGGACCATGATGTCAGTCATCGGAATTAACAGAAATTCCACACATAACAAACCCACCAGAGTCATCACAATGGTGTAGGGTAATGCCATAATGACCATTCGACCATAAGACAAACGGATTAAGGGTGATAATGCCGAGGTTAACAAGAACAGGAATGCAGCTTGCCCGTTAGGTGTTGCAACGGAAGGCAGGTTAGTGCCGGTATTAATGGCAATCGCCAGATATTCAAATTGTTTATGTGAAATTAGCCCTTCTTGCAGAGCAGCCTTGGCTTCATTGATATAAACCGTACCAACAAACACGTTATCTGACACTGCTGAGAGCAGGCCATTAAACAGATAGAATAGGGAAAGCTGAGAAGTTTCTGAAGCCTGTAAAACGAACTGAATAAATGGTGTAAACAGTTGTTGGTCAACTATCGCTGCAACAATCGAAAAGAATACCGTTAATAATGCCGTGAATGGCAATGCCTCTTCAAATGCTTTGCCCAGTGCATGTTCTTCCGTGATACCGCAAAAAGAGGTGGTCAGAATGATCACTGACAGACCGATGAGACCAACCTCTGCCAAATGAAATGCCAGAGCGACAATTAACCATAGGCCAATCAGTGCCTGAGTAATAAGCTGCGCTTTTTCCTGGCCGGTTCGTTTTGCGCTGGTTTTTTTATCATAACTTTCCAGTACTTGCCGGACGCGTTCTGGCAATTCTGCACCATAACCGAATAATTTAAAGTGTTCGACCAGAAAACAGACCAGCAGTCCACAGATAAAAACAGGCAAGGTAACCGGAGCCATGCGAATAAAAAAAGTGACGAAATCCCAGCCAACACTTTTGGCGATAATCAGATTTTGGGGTTCTCCCACCATGGTCATCACACCACCGAGCGCAGTCCCTAAACCTGCATGCATCATCAGGCTACGTAAAAAAGCACGAAACTGTGTGAACGTTTGTTTCCTTTTCTCTGCATCAATGTGATGATCATTATTCGGCTTCAATGCATCATGCTGCTCAGAGATAAAATTGTTATAGATAGAATAGAAGCCAAGGGAAACACTAATAACCACCGCGATAACCGTCAGAGCATCAAGGAATGCTGAGAGGAATGCGCTGGCTAAACAGAATGCCAGGGCAAGCATCCGTTTGGATTTTATGGAAAGAAGCAATTTAGTGAACGCAAATAACAATAACTGCTTCATAAAGTAAATCCCTGCGACCATAAATATCAGCAGCAGAATCACTTCCAGGTTATTAGCAATTTCATGACCAATTTGTTGCGGTGAGGTCATACCGATGATGACGGCTTCAATTGCCAATAAACCACCGGGTTGTAACGGGTAGCATTTAAGTGCCATTGCCAAAGTAAAGATAAATTCGACAACCAGCAGCCAGCCGGCAACAAATGGGTTGATGAAGAAGAATACAAGTGGGTTGATGATGAGAAAAGCGATGATAGCTAACTTATACCAATTCGGCGAGTTGCCGAGAAAGTTTTTTATCGCCGCTTTCCGGGTATTGGTTTCCATGGTAATTAAAATTCCTCTAAATTCAGAAGGTCGTGTTCTCTAAACAATAGTACGCTTTAATATAAAATATTTTAAGGGAGATGAAGCACAGTTAAACAATTCGTGTGCTTTTTTCGTGACCGTTTTTGTGGTTTCTAGACTAGACAGCTATATTGGAGGGGCGCATTCTGATATAATTTCATCTATTATTAGTTGAAAAATTCACGTTGGAATAACAAAAATATGGTCATTAAGGCTCAAAGTCCCGCAGGTTTTGCGGAAGAATATATTATTGAGAGTATATGGAACGGCCGTTTTCCTCCTGGCTCTATTCTTCCGGCAGAACGTGAATTATCTGAGTTGATTGGTGTAACAAGGACTACCCTGCGTGAGGTATTGCAGCGTTTGGCACGTGATGGTTGGTTGACTATTCAGCATGGCAAGCCAACAAAAGTGAATAACTTTTGGGAAACATCAGGTCTTAATATTTTAGAAACACTGGCTCGTCTTGATCACGATCGCGTTCCTGAGTTAATTGATAATCTACTGGCAGTGAGAACGAATATTGCCGCAATATTTATTCGCACAGCTTTTAGGCATAATCCAAGTCAGTCATTGGAAGTGTTGGCAAAAAAAGAGAATGTGGAAGATAACTCAGAGTCTTTCAGCGCTCTGGATTATGATATTTTCCGTGGTTTGGCTTTTGCTTCAGACAATCCAATTTACGGCCTTATTATCAATGGGTTGAAAGGGCTATATACTCGTGTAGGGCGTTATTACTTCTCTAATCCTGAGGCACGCAAATTGGCGTTGAACTTTTATCAGCAATTGGCGGTGTTATGCCGTGATAAATCCTACGATAAAGTTATGGAATGTGTACGTAACTATGGTAAAGAGAGCGGTATCATTTGGCACAGTATGCAAAGTACGATGCCAAGTGATTTAACTGAAGTTTGTCGTTGATATGATATCTCGTTAGTATTTTTACTTAATGCCAAGTCTTAATCCAATTCATTGGTTTCAAATCAAAACTATTTTGAACTGACCCGGGACAGCATGTTCTGCCCCGGGAATTTTGTTGATTTTTTCTTCTCATTTCAAGTCAATCATCAAGGTGTTAATTTTAGAATATTATTTTGAATTTGTGGGTTTTGTTTGGTTTTTTACTTCGATTAATTGATGGTTATTGGTATCTTGTGGTTGTTTAATTGATTCATCGTTTTCGCTGAAAAAATAAGAATAATGACTGTATATTCAATAATTAGCCTACGATATAAATCTTAAATTTTATTTTAATTTCATCATCTTAGTGTTAGGTTGTGTAAATTGCCTGTGTATAAGCAACAAATGTTCTTGTTGCATAAATGTAATGTTATTGTGACCTAAATCATAAATGTAGATTATTGACGTTACCGAGGATTGTCCTATATTGGTTTTTTTTAGGCAGCATATTATGCTTGGCTAAATTTTTAATCATCAGGGGACCATGATGAAAATCCTTGTTTTAGGTAGTGGCGTTATTGGTGTAACCAGTGCCTGGTATTTGGTACAGCAAGGTCATGAAGTAACCGTTATTGATCGTCAGGGAAGTGTTGCACAGGAAACCAGCGCGGCGAATGCCGGTCAGATCTCGCCGGGATACGCGACGCCGTGGGGAGCGCCAGGTATTCCACTGAAAGCCATTAAATGGATATTTCAACGTCATGCTCCGCTGTCTATCCGCCCTGATGGTTCGCTGTTTCAGTTACGCTGGATGTGGCAGATGCTGCGCAATTGTGATGCAAGTCACTATGCAATCAATAAAAGCCGGATGGTACGGCTGGCAGAGTACAGTCGTGACTGTATCAAACAGTTAAGGGCAGATACTGGCATTCAATACGAAGGTCGCCAGCGGGGTACTCTTCAATTATTCCGCACCAATAAGCAGTTTGATAATGCGATGAATGACATCGCGGTTCTTGAACAAGAAGGTGTGCCTTACAACCTGTTAACGCCAGATAAGTTGGCGACAGTTGAACCGGCATTGGCCCATGTCGCTCATAAATTGACGGGAGGCTTACAATTACCGAACGATGAAACGGGTGATTGTCAGCTTTTTACCAAAGAACTGGCAAAAATGGCAGAAACGGCTGGTGTCACGTTTTTGTTTAATAAACAGGTCAAACAATTGCAGGTAGAAGGGCACCGTATTTCGGGTGTCCAGTGCGAAGATGGCGTCATGACGGCAGACAGCTATGTTGTTGCGATGGGAGCCTATTCCACTGAACTGTTGAATGGTCTTGTCAAAATCCCGGTCTATCCGCTGAAAGGTTATTCATTAACTATGCCTATCGTAGATATGGAACGGGCTCCGATCTCGACTGCGTTGGATGAAACATACAAAATTGCGATTACTCGGTTTGACAATCGTATTCGTGTTGGCGGCATGGCAGAAGTTGTGGGCTTTAATTTGAATGTGCTTAAAGCACGTTGTGAAACACTGAAAATGGTGGTGCAGGATCTCTATCCGGGAGGGGGCGATATTGCTCAGGCTAATTTCTGGACAGGCTTACGGCCAATGACACCAGACGGTACTCCAATTGTTGGTCCGACTGACTATAACAATCTCTACCTCAATACAGGGCACGGCACGTTAGGATGGACAATGGCATGTGGTTCTAGTCAGTTACTCGCGGATCTTATTTCAGGTAAGAAGCCTTCCATTGCTTCTGATGATTTGTCAGTATTCCGTTATGTTAATGGTTTTAATACGAAATTTGGGCCATTGCGCCATCAATTGCACACTGAACTGAGGGGCTGATATGCCACGTCCAATTTCGGCAACGATCCATCTTGATGCGTTGAAAAATAACCTGGCGATTATTCGTAATAGGGTCGGTAATAGCAAAATTTGGGCTGTAGTTAAAGCAAATGCTTATGGGCATGGCTTGCGTTGTTTATGGCGGTATCTTGATCAGACAGATGGATTTGCCTTACTTGATTTTAATGAAGCGATTTTATTGCGGGAACAAGGTTGGCAGCGGCCTATCTTGCTGTTAGAGGGGTTTTTCAAACCAGAAGATTTGTCGGTAATTGATCAGTATCAGTTGACAACGGTGGTACATAGTCATTGGCAACTTAAAGCAATCGAGATGGCCAATTTGAGCAGGCCAATCGATATTTATCTAAAATTAAACAGCGGTATGAATCGATTGGGTTTCCCTGCGGGTCAATATAAAGAGGTTTTATCGCGGGCAAGGGGTATCCGGCAAATTGGGCAAATAACGTTGATGTCGCATTTTGCGAATGCAGATAATAAGGAAATTGGCGTTACTGAACAACTTAACATTATTAATTCAGTCAGTCAGGGCTTGGATATTGCTCAATGTTTGGCTAATTCAGCCGCTTCTCTATGGTATCCGCAAACTCATCGGGATTGGGTACGTCCCGGTATTGCGCTTTATGGTGCTTCTCCCAGTGGAAAGTGGAACGATATTGCGGATATTGGGTTGAAAGCTGTGATGAGTCTGCACAGTGAGATTATTGCCATTCAGCATCTTAACGCTGGGGAAAAAGTGGGTTATGGCGGTAAATATACAGCATCAGGTCCTATTAGAGTCGGTACCGTTGCCTGTGGTTATGCTGATGGCTACCCTCGTAGAGCAATGACGGGAGCACCGGTTATTGTCGATGGCGTCAGAACTCAGGTGTTAGGTGCAATATCAATGGACATGTTGTCAGTAGATTTGACACCTTGCCCGCAGGCCCAAATTGGCAGTCCTGTTGAATTGTGGGGGCAAAACCTGCCGGTGGATGATGTGGCAGAGATCCCTGGAACGATTGGTTATGAATTGTTGTGTGCATTGACGGATCGGGTCCCGGTATTTATATGTCGTTAAATACCAGGCAGGACGGTTTTGCTCTGATTGAGGGAATGATAAATAATAATTTATTTCTGGTATTATTCAGAAAGTAAGTTATCGATTTCTCTAAATTAATATATCTGTTTTTCACATATAATCTGTATGTTTTCGTTAAGAAAATTAAGTCTAATTTAGACATATCGTGCTTTTTGGACAAAAATACTATGTTATTCTTGGAAATAAGGGAGATGATCTTTTACACTTACACTTGATAATAGCCAATCGCATAATTGTTTTATAGGAAATAGTTAATAATGATCAACAAAGCAAAAGTTCTAGCGACAGCCATCACTTTTTGTTTTTCTTCATCGGTAGCTTATGCAGGGCAGTGGTCAGTTGGCGCATCTGTTCTGGCTCAGTCACCACCTTATAAAGGAGTAAAGAGTGAAGATAAAGTGTTACCTGTTCCAATGGTTAATTATGAAACTGACAATTTCTATTTTCATACTTTAGCTGCTGGGTATTATTTGTGGAACGAACCGAAAGATAAATTATCTTTGGATGTGTATTATTATCCTCAAAGTTTCAGCCCAAAAGATAATGAAGATAAGCAGTTGAAAAAACTGGATAAACGTCGGGATACCATGATGGGCGGTTTTAGTTATCGCCATAGTGAAGATTGGGGAATATTACGCAGTTCTTTTGCGGCGGATACTTTAAGTAACAGTAAAGGGATCAGGGTTGACCTGGCTTATTTATATGACTTTGACATGGGTAGTTGGTCATTACAACCAGGATTAGGTGTGGTCTGGAATAGTAAAAAACAAAATCGCTACGAATATGGTATTAAAGAGCGTGAATCACATCGTAGCGGGTTGGAAAAGTATACTCCAGGTGATAGTTGGACTCCCTACTTGGAATTATCTGCTAATTATGAATTTAACCAGACATGGTCTGTATTTATGATGGGGCGTGTTGAATGGCTACCGGATGAAATTAAAGATAGCCCAATGGTTAATAAATCATATTCAAGTATTGTTTGGACAGGTATTACATATAGTTTTTAATTACCCGAAACAATAATACCGGATAGAGACTGAATTCACCGGATTGTATTCAGTCTTCTTTGTGGTTTTTTTGAGATATTTAACCTGAACTTTGCTTAAGAAGGAAATTAAAGTCTCTGAGATACGATCAACGTTTTTGTCAAAGAAAATTCAAAACATCACAGTCCGCTCTATTTCTTGCTTAATATTCCTTCAATATAAAAGAAAATATGCTACCATTCACCGATGAAGAGAAAACACACACCAACGCCACATGACGCTGTTTTTAAGGTGCGACGCGAAAGCTGTCTCCATGATTGTCTCACCCAAGTTAGGACAGAGAGACCTGCTGTTTCCTCAGCAGTAGCCTACCGAAGC
>NZ_JBHFKZ010000082.1:0-11520 GCF_042879375.1 Photorhabdus sp. RM323S | reverse complement strand
CAGTAACCTGGGCAATTGGGCATTTACTGGAAACTGCCAGCCCAGAAGTTTACGGGGAGCAATATGGCGCTCCCTGGCGGGCGTCAGTGTTACCAATATTGCCGGCCTCCTGGCAAATGGTGGTCAAAAAGGAGACAGCTGACCAGTTTACTGTTATCTGTCGTCTGCTGAAACAGGCAGACGAAGTGGTGATTGCCACGGATGCTGACAGGGAAGGAGAGGTTATTGCCCGGGAGTTACTGGATTACTGCCAGTTTCAAGGAAAAATATCCCGTTTGTGGTTGTCTGCTCTGGATGAGGTGAGTATTCGTGCGGCGCTTGCTAATATTTTGCCCGGTGAACAAACGGCATCATTGTATTTAGCGGGACTGGGACGAGCCAGAGCGGATTGGCTCATCGGCATGAATTTTACCCGACTCTATACCTTGAAAGCCCGTGAATGCGGATATAGTGACATTTTGTCTATTGGACGCGTTCAGACGCCCACTTTGGCACTGGTTGTCTTTCGAGATCAGGAGATTATCGCTTTTACGGCTAAACCTTATTGGCAGGTGGTGGCCGACCTTCAGCTTGACGGACGAATTTTCCGGGCGGATTGGGTACCCGCTGCGACCTATTGTGATGACGAAAAACGTTGTATTCATCAGAATGTGGCACAGACAGTGGTTAAGTTATGCCAACAAGCTGGTACGGCTACGGTCCTGGAAATCAATACTAAACGGGAAAAGCATGCGGCTCCGCTGGCATTTGATTTAGGTGGCTTGCAGCAAATGTGCTCAAAAAAATGGGGTATGGGAGCTCAACAAGTACTGAACATTGCTCAAAACTTGTATGAGACGTATAAGGCTATCACTTATCCCCGTACAGATTGTGGCTATTTGCCTACGGTTATGCAGGTGGAAATCCCTCAAGTATTGGATGCTGTGGTTAAAAGTGATCCGGCTATGCGGATTGTGGTGGATAGTCTGGACAGGACATTGATTTCGCGTATCTGGAATGACAAAAAAATTACGGCGCACCACGGTATCATTCCGACAAAACAGCCCTGTGATATGAAGAAGATGACGGATGATGAGCGTAAGGTGTACCAGCTTATCCGTCAGCATTATTTGGCACAGTTCTTTCCTCTGCATGAAATGGATATAACTGAAGTGACTTTTGATATCGGTGGGCAATTGTTTCGTACCCGGGGCAATGTAGTGATTGTTCCTGGCTGGAAGGTATTGTTTTCAGCGGGTAAAGATGAATTGGCATCCATCGGGAAAGACGATTCTTTGGGAGAAAGTTTGCCGTCGATGGTCAAAGGCAGTCAATGTCAGGTTAATGAGGCTACTTTACGCATGTTGCAAACTCAGCCACCCGCTCACTTCACGGAGGGCACATTGATTGCGGCGATGAAAAATGCCGCTGCTTTTGTCAGTGACCCGCAACTTAAGAAGGTATTGAAGGACAATGCCGGGCTGGGAACGGAGGCTACTCGGGCAGGGGTGCTGGATACGTTGTTTAAACGGGGTTATCTGACGAAAAAGGGCAAGTATATCCACGCTACGCAGATTGCCAGCGAGTTGATAGCCGCGTTGCCTACCGCGTTGACCAACCCTGGATTGACAGCCTTGTGGGAACAGGCGTTGGATGATATTGCTCAGAGACAGGCGGAGTTGCCGGATTTTATGGCTCGTCAGATACAATGGACCCAATATTTAGTGGAGCAGGTTCAGGCGCAGAAAGTCGTGATCACGCCGCCGCCTTCATTGCCTTGTCCGGTGTGTGGAGGCGTGACGCGTCAACGCCAGGGAAAAAACGGTGTTTTCTGGGGGTGTATAAAATACCCGGAATGCAGTGGGGTAGTCAGCACCGTCGATGGAAAAAGAAAAACCAGATCTGCCCGGCATAAGAACGTACCGAAAAAACCGGCAATGACAGGGTGAGCTGATTTTTTGTTGTGTACCTAAGCTGGAGATCTGGGAAGGTAAACTGGCTTTGGTACATTGCACCCCACGACTGCGGTTTGACAGGCAAACCGTGCATAGATTTTCTCTGTTATCAGTCCGGTAAATGGTTTCCTTTGAAGGGTTGGTAAATAGCCGCGCCGGGATAGTTGAATGTCCCTAGAGTTTGTTGAGACTACTTAGCTTCCATCCTTGTACCCTATGCTAGTGCAGATTCCTCGCCGTCCTTTGGGCGGCGCTATTTTTTACCGCTTCCCAAAAATCATTTTCCTCGTTGACAGTTTGGCCCCCTGATTCAAAAATGCGTGGGATAACTTGTTGTCTTCGGACAATCGCCAATATTCCCGCAGTCTGAGAGGAATGCCTTTGGGTGACTGCTCTCAATGTCAGAAAGGTCTGAGACTGACGCTTTCGTGTGACCTGTCACAAAGCCATTGTAGCCTGAGAGGTGGTGCCTGCGGGCGGTAAACCCGTTTATCCTTTGGAAACGGGTATCACTGATAGCAGTGATGAAGGTGTATTTTTAACTTATCAGATAGCCTATGTTTGACACTGGCTTCCCGACGGGAAACATCACTTCCCGCCGTGGGTGATGTGTTCTCTGTCGTTTCTTTTTTTCACTTCATGGAGAGAACATCATGTCTGCAACTACCACTGAAAATAAATATTTCAACCTGAATATCAATGGATTGGGGTATCTCAGCAATGTCCGCAAGGTGAATGGTCCGAATGGCAGTTTTTTCAGCGCGGTCATCAATGCATTGAGTGGACCAACAGAGAATCCGTCTTACGTTCGCTTTGATGTCACGGTTGCCGGTAAGGAAAACAGTGACTTAATCAGCCGCTGTCAGAAAGCGGTTGATGAGGACAAAAAAGTCTTACTGGGTTTCACATTAAGTCAGCCGTCTACCGGGATTTTTACGTTGAACAAGGGTGAGCATGCCGGTGAACAGCGTGTCAGTTTAAGAGCGCGGTTGATTAAAATTGACTGGATCAAAATCGGGCAGGAGATGGTTTATAAAGCTGAAAAACCTGAATCCGTGCCGCCTGTACAGAATAAGTCTTCGCAAAAGCATTATGCAGAGAATTCATTTTGACTGCCCCTGAAGTCTCTCCGGAGTGCATTTTTTCGGGGAATTTTTTTCATCTACATTTTGAAAGGGAAGTTACATGGCTTCACGCGGCGTGAATAAAGTGATACTTATTGGACGATTGGGACAAGAACCAGAAGTGCGTTATCGGCCAGAGGGTGATACAGTGGCGGTATTGTCACTGGCAACATCGGAAACCTGGCGGGATAAACAAACCGGAGAGCAGAAAGAGCGTACCGAATGGCATCGGGTAGTCATTTTCGGCAAACTGGCTGAAATTGCTGGTGAATATCTGAGAAAAGGCAGCCAGGTGTATATTGAAGGTCAGTTGCGTACCCGTAAATGGTTTGACAAGACGAGTGGGCAAGATCGGTATAGCACGGAGGTGGTGATTAGTCAGCAAGGTACAATGCAGATGCTGGGTGGTCGCGGTCAAAGTGAACCTTCTCGTTCAAGTGACCGGGGACAACCACAACCTGTTTCGTCTTCTTCAGAACCGACTCGTGGAAATGAACCACCAATCGATTTTGATGATTCGATCCCTTTTTAGAGTTCACCTTAGATACAATTGCTAAAAATATCACTATAAGCCTCCGATTTATCGGAGGTTTTTTATTTTAATTGGTATGTAAAGAAGTTAAAAATGAATGGATGGTTTTGAGGATATGTTTTACCTTGAAGTTGTGTAAAATTTAAGCGATATAGGCATGGAGAAGATGTATGGCGTCAGCTCCAGACCGCAGCAGAGCGTGAGTCTAGCTAGCTCGTTGGAAAGAGGATGAGCAGATCAACGCTATGTTGAAGCTGCTAGTATTATCTAAAAAGGATATTGAGAACGGAGATGTGATGACATCTGAAGAAGTGTTGATACAAAGGAATGGAGAACGTTCTGAGTAACAATGCATACAGATAAGGATAAAATTATTTTTATATCAATTATTTAGTATAATGTTGGCACTTGATTCCCCGCTACAGCACATCAAAAATTGGGATGTAGTTTCAATTTTAAATATCATTTAATCAATGACATGTGAGCATCCTTGTACAGATGTGCTGTAGTGGGATATTTTAATAATTCTCCCAGAACAAAGAGTTAGTTTATTTTTAGCTAGTATTTATGAGGATGTTCTGTGGTAGGGACAGCCCAAAATGACTTTAAAGACCTGCGATTCAGGACACTGCCATATCTACAGTATTATAGAAACTCTGTATGCTGATACCCATGAGGAGCAATGATGGTTCAGATAGTTATTGAAAAATGGGGGAACAGCCCGGTGGTCAGGATCCCGGAATCTGTTATAGAAAAAGTTGGCTTCAATATCGGTTATGCTATTGATATTTAAGTAAAAAATTGCCGTGTCATTATTGGAGTTGTGGAAGCCAAAAAACACTCTCTTGATACTCTCCTTGAGGGAATTTCCGATGTTAACCTTCACAACAAAGCTGGTTTTGGTCCGCCAACAGGCAAAGAGCAGCTCTGAATTTTTAATCCAGTTTCGAAACCCTTACATGGTTGGATTACAGTACTTAAAGTTTTGTAAACCAGAATCTCTCAAAAATGATATGAAATTATTTTTTTGTGGCTATTTATAACAAACGTCTCTGCATGTTAATCAGCAGAGAGGACAGGTCAATATAGCATCGAGATTTGATAAGGGTTTTTGAGGGGTTCACTATGGATTTTATTGAAATGGGTTTGTGAGACAGGCAAACCATAGTGACCCTGAAACGTTTTTAGGAGGATAAACCAAGATAACTAAACAGAGCCTTTTCGATTATCTTGGGAGCAACCTTTAAAGCCCCTGTATAGCACTCCTTTGCCCTGTCACCAAGCCATGAGCCAATATTGTCGCCCAAGTTCTCAGGCGTGGATGGTTTGAGTGATTCTTCTGCTACTGCCTGCTTTAATTCAGTAATGTCATTATCGCTGACACCATATTCTTTAAGTTGTCGTTCAAGAGAGTTAAAGTCACCTACTGTAATGGTGTTTTGCTGGTGGATGTCACCAATGTTACCCGCACCAATTGAACCAGTGTTATCAACTGGAGCAAGAAAATTATTCGTATTGTTAATTGTCATTGGGGCAGCAGCCTTTTCTTTCTGTGTGAAAAGTAGGCATTCACCAAAAATACTTTTTTTTCAAGTTCTAAAGACCAAGTAAGAACCTTATTTCTTACTGTGGTTACTATATGTCCAAGCTTGTTAGCACTAAAAAACCAACATGCTTCTGCTGGGGGGTATCCGTGCCAAAAATCAGCGTTAAACAATGCGGTGACATATGAAGACGCAGCCACCCATTCTCACTATGAGGATTCTGCATCGAAGAGATAGACTCCGTGAGTCTGTAGGTTAAAACATCCTCGACAACATCGGGAGGTATATCGCCAAAATCAACTGGTATCCAGCCGCGAAGTGGGTTCAGAGCTTTAACAACTCCCTTCCCAGTCTTGTAATCCGGAACCTCTACTTCTGGTGGGTATCCCCCAATCTCATATTCAAGCCACTCACTTAGGTCATCCAGACCTAACTTTATAGCAATCATCTTCGCCTTCAACAGCACAGCAACAATGTTTGACGAAGGGTCACTAGCCAGAGACTGTAACTCCAAAACAGGTGAGTTATCCATATAAATCTCCTTGAACTACCAACAGTTACACCTAAATCACATGCAAGGCTTTAGACTGGAATATTGTAGTAGTGACACAGAGCATTTGTCAGCAATGCAGGTGCGGCTGAACCGGCAATTTTGAGGCTACCTGAGTAAGCCTTACCAATCATGTTACCAACCCACCCACCGATTTTGGCACCAAGATTACTTGATGATTTTGGTGAAGGAGACTCTTCAACAACCTGTCTCAGTTCAGCGATATCTTTATCTTCGATACCGTATTCTTTAAGTTGACGTTTAAGGGAATTGAAGTCACCTGCCGTGATAGTGTTTTGCTGGTGTATGTCACCGGTATTGCCTGCACCGATAGTGCCAGCGTTATTAACATTTCCATTAAAGTTATTAATATTATTTACAGTCATATCTGCAGCCTCTTTCTTTTCCTCGTAAGAAAACAATAATCCTTCACCTAAAATTTTTTTACTTTCTAGCAATAACGCCCAATCGAGTATCCTTGACTTGGTGTTTGAGAGTATTTTAGTAATTTGAGTTGGGTTAATACTCCACGCCATACGGAAATTGCAATTACCAGCTTTCTGTAAGAAATCAGCCATAAGAGCAGGCAAGTCACTATATAAGGTTGTATCGCTTTTGGCGTATTCTGCCAACATGGATACGGGGTTGTTAATATGAATCGTTGTCAGGGGGGCGTAAATTTCTTTGTTATAATTACTAAGCTGATATGGAATCCATCCTACATATGGATTGAATGCCCTTATTGGAGCCTCTTTTATTACTCTGTAATCAGGAAGAAGGTCTACGGATGGATATCCGTTTAGCTCATGCTCAAGCCATTCTGAAATATCTTGCAAGCCAAGCTTCACCGATATCATCTTTGCTCTTGAGAGCAACTCTTCAATATCAGTTGAGCTTGAACTTGCCATGTCCTGTAGCTTAAGAACGGGTGAATTGTTCATCGGTCATCGCTCATTGTGTAGTTGAGAGCCCATTTTATCCATTAGCGCCACTAACTGTAAGCAAAGTTTTCACAGAGTCTGATTAGAGACCGCTCTTCCGTTTCTCTTACACATTCCGGAGTTTGTTCTAAGGCTATATTCTGTCGTTGCCTCGTGAAGCCATCTTAAATGACACAGAGGTGTCTACCAAACCCGTGGCGATTCAAAGCAACTAGTGCTTAGAAATTTTTATGTATCGATAAATTAGCTGGCTATAGCTCTGTTTTTGGAGACGGTAACCGATTGAGGCTAGACCTGTGTGAAAAGTGTGTAGAACTGTTCTGAGTGGACTGAAAAGCTGCTCAATACCTTGTGCAGGTGAAAATCTTGTCACAGTAATTTCAATGAAATGACTTACTTGACGCATTGCACTGACTTCGATGGGTGCGTTTTTTTTGATTTTGCAAAAAGAGTTCTACGTTGAGCTCAGTCCCGGATCCCCGCACAGTAAGTCGCATTTAGGATCACCTGCACGGGAATGCGCATGAAAAACCCTGTTTTTTTCTCACTCAGTTGGTTGTCCGTCATGGTATTGGCTGGGTGTGCCGGACAAACTCAGGAGACTACTGCGTCCGGTGTAAGTTTTCACCGTTCTCATCAGGCACGTCCCGCCGTATCCGACATATATTCTTTAACGCCAGAAGTTACACGCCATGATCGCTATACCTTGGTGAGTGTAGGCAGCCAGGCTGCGCAACGTGAACCCCTCAATCAAATCATCAATATCACCATGCCAGTCCCGTTGGTACACCGCATTGGTGATGGATTGCGTTATTTGCTATTTGGAACCGGTTATTCGCTGTGTGATACCGCCGCAGCCCATTTCGTTAAATTGATAGACAGGCCATTACCGGCTATTCAACGCAAAATTGGGCCGATACGGCTCAGTGAAGCGTTGCAGATTGTTGTCGGGCCAGCATGGCGTATCCGGGTAGATGAGGTGAATCGTGAAGTGTGTTTTGTTTTACGTGATGAATATCGTCAATTTTCCGAGATAACGGTTGGCCGGATGACACCGCCAAAAATGCAGGTACCGTTGCAGAGATCTTCTTCACCGGCGTTATCGGCACCTACATTGCCCAACAGCACATTAGTCGCTCCGTTACCAGCGAAGCCCCTGATAGCTGAAAGACCAAAAACAGATACCCTTCAATCTCCTGTGGCAGGAGGAAAACCCACAACCATTTCCTCAGTATCACCTACTCAGCCCGTTAAATCCTTACTCAGCGGCAGTACACCCGTGACCACGGTACCGATAGGCAACATCTGGCGTGCGGAAACAGGAACTACTTTGCGTGGAACGTTGGAACGGTGGGCTAATACAACGAATTGCCCGATAGGGGGGCACTGG
Organism: Photorhabdus sp. RM323S; assembly: GCF_042879375.1. Lineage (NCBI taxonomy): Bacteria > Pseudomonadati > Pseudomonadota > Gammaproteobacteria > Enterobacterales > Morganellaceae > Photorhabdus > Photorhabdus sp. RM323S. The sequence continues at coordinate 3,505 of NZ_JBHFKZ010000082.1, read as the reverse complement.
GTAGTCGTGTGGTCGTCACTGACGGATTACCGCATTGATGCGCCGTTGACGTTCAAAGGCAACTTTGAGTCCTTATTGGTACAACTGTTTGATCTTTATAGACAGGCCGAGAGACCGTTGTTTGCCGAAGTCAGTCGCTTTCAGTGCCTGATTTCAGTCAGTGATAAACCCGTGACCCGGTAAGCCGTGATGGGGTATGTCATTAGTGCGTTTGCGTTGGTTTTTCTGCTGATTGCCGGGGGTATACAGCTGCGACAGGCAGAACAACTGCACGTCAATCATGACAACGCAAGGGCTCGAATACTGGCAGACCAAATGTTGCTGTTAGCCAGTGCCATTAATCACTGGCGTGGCGGCCATACATTTAAAAATGGCACGGTGGATCTCCGTAAGCTTATTCTGCCTTTTCAGCCTGATGCCCGTATCCGGCATGTTATCAGTCAAGGTCGGCTCTGGGTGTGGATGCCGGAAATACCCGGTCTTGTCATCGCTCTGCGCGAACGCACTAAGGGGTCCATGTTGATTGGTGAAGTCCGGCAGGGACGGTTGTATGGCTTATCTGGCCAAGAAATAGGATGCACTCTTCCTGACGGGATTAGCGATGGTGATGTGGTGTATTTCAACTGAAAAAACGGACAGGATGTGATGAAAAATAAAGGGTGTTCACTCAGGCTTTGTACTTGCCTTGCTCCACTGGCGGCGGTAACAGGCATGGCGCTGATGTCTGGTTGTACCTTGCCGGCAATGGATAATATGGCGCGTGAAGCCAGTGTGCAAAGTCGGGTAGCACAACAGCATTTGCATCAACAGCATAGCTTGAAACAACCGGTGGTAACCTGGGTAGATAAACCCTGGGTGAATCTGAAACCGGTAGTTCAGCCTGTCGCATCGGTAAAGTTACCGTCCTGTCAGATAACGATTAACAGTAAAGTCGGGTTGACATTACCGGAACTGGGACAACGCATTACCCAACTTTGTGGTATTCGGGTCACGGTAACACCCGATGCTTTATCACGAGCATCAACCACTGCGGGTGGGTTGACACGTCAGATGAATGGGGTATTACCACCACCTGATGATAAGGGACGTATGCCATTGGATTGGCTGGGTGATCGAGATATACACTCAATTAACGCTGATGAGCGTCGAGAGCCAGAAGTCCTCATGGGTCTCAATTGGCAAGGGGAGCTGACGGGGCTTTTAGACAATATTGCCAGCCGGTTAGGGATTGCATGGAAGGTGGATGATAGGGCCGTCGTGTTTTATCGGTTCGAAACCCGGACATTTCAGTTGAATGTTCTCAACACCCGTACCAGTAGTAATGCCAGTGTTGCATCAGGGTCAACCAGTAGTATGGGGACATCCGGGGGCAGTGGTAATGTCAACAATTCTGTCTCTGGGGAGGCCAGTTCTTCACAGAAAACGACGGTTGATTTGAACAGTGATTTATACGAAGACATCCGTAAGACAGTCGAGAATATGTTGACGCCCGAGCGGGGTCGGTTCTGGTTGTCAAGCTCCAGTGGAACACTGATGGTAACAGACACACCGGCGGTACTGGATTCGGTATCTCGTTATGTGGAAGAACAAAATACTGTTCTCAACCGTCAGGTTTTGTTGAATGTTCAGGTGCTGAGTGTCAGCACTACCCGTAAAGAGCAAATGGGGTTGGACTGGGGATTAGTTTATAACTCATTGCATAATTTGGGGGCTACGCTGTCTGGCAGTTTTAGTGGTATGGGCAGTGGGGCAACGTCTGCGGGGGTCAGTATTCTGGAAAGTGCCACAGGGAAGGCGGCAAAACTCTCGGGTTCTAACCTGTTAATAAAAGCATTGAGCGAACAAGGTAATGTCAGCGTGGTGACCTCTCAAGGAAGTGCGACCACTAATTTGACCCCCATTCCGATACAGATGGCTGATCAGACAGTGTATGTGGCTCAAAGCAGTACAACGACTGCCACAGATGTGGGAGCCACCACGGCTCTGACGCCCGGGATGATCACTACCGGGTTTAATATGACTTTGTTGCCGTTGATACAGCGCAATGGGGATGTTCAGCTACAAGTGGCTTTCAACCTGTCTGATCCGCCGACTATCCGTTCATTCACATCTAAAGAAGGCAATTCTTATATTGAGATGCCATATACCCGGCTACGTTCACTGAGCCAGAAAGTGAATCTGCGTGCCGGGCAGGCTCTGGTGCTCACCGGATTTGAACAGGCTGATACTCGGGTGACTAAGGCGGGAACCTTTACACCGGGTAATTTCCTGCTTGGGGGAGGACAGTCCGGAGAGAATAAGCGTAGCACATTGGTTATTTTGATCACCCCCGTATTACTGGATTGAGGAATGAAAGGAGGCATGAATCAATGAACAGCATTGATTTAGAAATATCCGGTGAGACACCCGAAGTCACGGTTGTAAAGGCCGGTCGCCATTGTTGGATCAGTGGTCTGCGTTGGTCACCGTACGTGAAGGTAAAACGGGGGCACCGTAGAGGGCAACGTGTTCGTTCTCAATACACCAATGTGCATCTGGTCGTGGGCAATCGCTCGAGGAGACGTCAGCAGACTACACGTATGATGGGGGCGGGAATAATCAGGAAATTATATTGTCGTCACACACCGTATTCTTTAGCCATCGCCTTTTTGTCGCATTCCGGCCCAAACGGGTACGGGATCTATGATTTGGGCGAAGGGCAATGGTTATTTTTGGCAACGCAGAATGGTTTGCCGTCCGTGATGGCCGATATTGTCGGAACCCGCGAGAATGTCAACGCAGCACTGTCCCGTTTTTTAACGTTTAACCCGGCTCCAGATAAAAGCTGGCGGGTGGTATCTGACCCTGATAATCCGGCCCACTGGCGCTCAATAATTTCTGCTTTGCCGGCTCATCAGTATCGGATGTGTCGCCTGCAACGGCGGTGGAGATCACCATTATTGTTGATGACCGTCTTCATCTCTTTGTTGATGGTCGTGTGGGTATTATTACAGTCAGGAAAATCTCCCGATGAAATGTTACCGATGACTGAAACCGTTCAGGTTAGGGCATCACGATTGTTTGAAGAAACGCCAAAACCTGTTGACTTACCGCATCCGTGGGCCGATAAGCCGTTGTTACCCGCATTTTTGGCACGTTGTGTTATGACCCGTCGGACAATTCCGGTGTTATTGGCGGGGTGGCGCTTGACGGCAGGTTCATGCCGAAAAGATGGCGTCCGCCTTCACTACGAGATTATGCCTGGCGGTACAGCAGCGCATTTTGTTCAGCGTGTACAGAGTGTATTTAAACAGTCACCGGTTTTTGACCTGGTTCAGGGCGCAAAAGAAGGCCGGGTATTCCTGCCGTGGAAACCTTTGCCGGTTCGCAATGAAGCGGTGCCTGCTGTTTCAGTACAGTTGATGAAGATGGTGTCGAATTTCCAGCAATGGCAGATCCCCCTGACGTTAAATGAACTCACTCCTGCATCGGCATTACCGGGAGACGGGCAATCTATACCTTCCCA
>NZ_JBHFKZ010000081.1:0-11635 GCF_042879375.1 Photorhabdus sp. RM323S | reverse complement strand
CCCCTGATTTTTTATCAGGGGATTCAGATTATTGACAAAGTGCTGGTTTTTTATCCGGCGCTTTGCTTTAATTAAGTTCCGTTCACCCGACGGAGCTTGCTACTATGTTAAGAACTCCCCTTCCCCAGACTTTCCCGCCAGAAATGCTCTCGCTTGATGAGCTGGTGCCCAAAAATCATTTGGTCCGTAAAATCGATGCTGCCATTGATTTCGAATTTATTTGCGAATGAGTCGCGCCTTTGTATTGCCACAATAATGCGACCAGTCATCGATCTGGTCAGGCTGATTAAAATGATGTTACTCGGCTACTTAATTCGGGCTCCTCAGTGAACGCCGTTTGGTACAGGGAATTCAGGTGAATGTGGCTTACCGCTGGTTTCTGCGCCTCGGATTGACTGAGAAGGTTCCTGATGCTTCAACCCTGAGTCAGAATCGCCGCCGTCGTTTCAATCATACTGCCGTTTTCCAGCAGATTTTTAACCACATTGTCGAACAGGCGATGACCAAAGGATCGGTCGGCGGGTGGGTACTCTATACTGACAGCACTCACCTGAAAGCCAGTGCTAATCCGCGTAAATCTAGGAACGAACAACGTGCTGTGCCCCCTGGCGCCTATTTTGACGCACTGGATAAAGCCGTCAATGAAGACCGGGCCGTGGCCGGAAAAAATCTGAAGCCAGCTCTTAAGGAACAGCAGAGAAAGACGAAGGTCAGTACCACCGATCCGGAAAGCGGATTTATGCACCGGACCAACAAACCCAGGGGATTCTTTTATCTTGACCACCGTAGTGTGGATGGGCAAGTCAGTATCATCACCGGTGCCTATGCCACACCGGGCAATGTCCACGACAGCCAACCCTTTATTGAACGCCTGGCGCGTCAGCTCAAGCGATTCTCTTTAAATTCCCTCGCGGTCGGGCTGGATGCGGGCTATTTTACGACCTCGGTTTGTTACTTAACGGAACAGTTAGGCGTCATTCCGATAATCGGTTACCGCCGCTCGAATAAGGGGCCGAACGTCTTCCAGAAAAAGCATTTTACCTATGACAAGCAGCGGGACTGTTATGTGTGTCCCTAGGGCGAAAAGTTGATTTATAAAACGACCTGCCGGGAGGGATACCGGCATTATCAGGCTGCAACGGATATCTGCCAGTATTGCCCGAAACGCGCGTCCTGTACGTAGGCCAAAGGGGGTAAAACGATCACCCGTCATGTCTGGGAGGAGAGTAAGGAGCAGGCCAGGGAAAACCGGCTAACGCCGTGGGTAAAAAGACCTACAAACGGCGAAAGGAGACGATAGAACGCAGTTTCGCGGATGCGAAGCAGCGTCATGGGCACCGTTATGCCCGGTTTCGGGGGTTGCTGAAAGTGAAAATACAGTGTCTTTTGGCAGAAATGGCCAAAATATCAATAAGATAGCATTGCTGGTCGCAATGCTATGTTGTTTTTATCTCTGGAGGACGCGCAGAGTCAATGCAGCAGGAGCCAAAATACCCCCTGCCGGGCGATAAAACCGGATAAATGAGGAAAATGGGTGGCATGATCCTTCATCATGAAAGAAACAAACCTCGTGATTTTCAGCGAGGTTTGTCAGCGGTCTGAGAACTTTCACATGTGAAAGTTCGTGTGATGGTCATGCCTAGGAGGAAAATAAATGGGCGAACTTTGGAGCAGATCATAGCTTCTCAACTACTTGAACTTGTAAAGTCAGCAAGTAGCAAGGTATCTCATCAGTTACTTCAAATTCAGCTTGCGGAGCTATCTTCCCGTTTAGGGTAGAAGAAGATACGGAAATTGATGATGAAATTGTCAGTATCTTATTGAATTTAAATGGCTTTGCTTAAGGGGACGGTAAGCTTCGACTTTTTGTGGACTTACCGGATGGTACGCACCACGGGTTCAAGCTATTGATTCTAAGACTTTAAGACATTTCAAATAAGCCTTACGTTAGGATGACTTAGGGCAATAAATAAAGTAATTTTAGTAATGATAAATTGAAATCAAAAATAAAAATTAGCAAGGAGGGTTAGAGTTGAAAATAGCCCGTATCGACATACAAAATTTTCGAAAATTACAATCCTGTCGTGTAGAGCTTACTGGGAAAAGTACGGTTTTCGTCGGCGCTAATAACAGTGGTAAAACGTCCGCTATGGACGCGCTGATCATGTTTTTGAAAAAGGCAAAGCGCAAAGAGCTTTCAACCACCGATATTACTTTATCCAATTGGGCAACCATCAATTCGGTCGGCACTGGCTGGATTAGTGAAAGTGAAAAACAAGCCCCAGTCCCGGATCTGACTCTGGATACATGGCGTACACAATTCCCTTCGATTGATGTGTGGTTAGAGGTGGATGAGTTACAAATACACTACGTCAGCCACATTTTGCCCACCTTGGATTGGGATGGCGGCTTGCTGGGTGTCAGGCTAATTTTAGAACCGAAAAACCTTGAATTACTATACAAAGCTTATATCAACGCTTACTCTGCAGCTAGGGAAACTATATCTGCTCGCAAGATAGAAGCAGATGAAACAACTGGATCACCACTGGTATTATGGCCAACTTCAATGCGCGATTTTCTGGATAGAAAGCTTCAGGAATTTTTTGCAATTAGCGCTTATGTGCTAGATCCAGCTTTAGCCGACAACGAACAACCTCAGGCTTTTACAGAATTCATGGAGGCAATTGATGGTGACCCGTTTGATGGCCTATTTAAGATTGACATCATTAACGCGCAGCGTGGTTTTTCAGACTCAAATGCCGGTGAAGGTGCGGCAAATACTGATCGGCGCTTGTCTGCTCAGTTAAGGAATTACTTTGATAAGCACCTCGACCCTAGCGAGCTTCCTGATGTGAGCGATCTAGATGCGCTTGAAGCAATGGAAAGTGCCCGAACAGTATTTGATCAAAAATTGAAGACCAGTTTCAGTGCCGCTATTGGTGAGTTGGAAGGGCTTAATTATCCTGGGTTTAGCGACCCACAAATTTTACTGTCAAGCAAAGTGAATCCGTTAGCAGGACTGAATCATGACTCGGCAGTACAGTTTAAAGTCATTCGCAGTGAAGACCCTTCAGGTGATGCTTTTTGCCTGCCCGAAAAATACAATGGATTAGGTTATCAAAATCTGATTTCGATGATTTTTAATCTGATTCGCTTTCGTGATGAATGGATGCGTGTTGGCAAGGTTAGCAAAAGAGAAGAAAGCAATAATAGGCCTATAGAGCCTCTGCACTTAATGCTAATTGAAGAACCTGAAGCTCATTTACATGCGCAGGTGCAACAAGTCTTTATCAAGAAAGCTTTCAGTGTGCTGCGTAATCATCCTGATCTGGAAGAAAAACAGCAGTTTGCTACTCAGATGATCGTTAGTACGCATTCTAGCCATATAGCACACGAAACAGACTTTACCGGACTGCGTTATTTCCGTAGGAAACCATTGGTTAATGAACCTGAAGTGCCAAATGCATGTATCGTTAATATGTCTACCACTTTTGGCGCAGATAGAAAAAAGACTAAAGGTGAAATAGCACAAGAAACACAAGAGCAAGAGAGAATCGCAACAGCACAATTTGCAACGCGTTATTTAAAAACGACACATTGCGATCTGTTTTTTGCTGATGCTGCTATTTTGGTTGAAGGTCCCGCTGAGCGGATGTTGGTGCCTCACTTTATTCGAAACCATTATCCAGATTTAGATAGAAGTTATATTTCTATTCTGGAAATTGGTGGTAGTCATGCGCACAGATTACGTCCACTTATAGAAGCCTTAGGAATACCTACGCTGGTAATTACCGACCTCGATTCAATTCAGGCTGAGTCAACAAGTAAAGCTCGTCCGGTAATGGGTCAGGGCCTCAAAACGGGGAACGATACATTAAAAACTTGGGCACCAGGAAAAACATTATTAGACGAGGTATTGAGGGCTGAGTTTGAACAGAAGACAGCGAGCAACGGAAAGGTCAGAGTTGTTTACCCTTGCACTGTATCAATTCAGTTTAAAGATGAGAAAGACGTACCGGATCAACCAGAGCCGGAATCAGCGATCCCTTATACTTTTGAGGATGCACTGGTTTTAGCTAACTTGTCAGTATTTAGAAAAATGACTGATAAAACCGGTCTTATCAAAAAAATGGTTGAAGCCGTTAATCAACCAATGCTTGATACAGCCTGTCACTTCATGTTTTGTGCACTAGATAAGAACGCCAAGAAAGCTGAAATGGCACTGGATCTATTGTATTTGGTTGAACCAAGCACTTTTAAAGCTCCACACTATATTGCTGAGGGGCTCAATTGGCTGGAAAAAGAGTTGATCAATAGCTCTCCGCTTGCGGCAAAGTCGGAGGCAAAGGAATGACAGAGGTGATTGATACTAAGACAGTTGACGATGAGATCTATGGCTGTCTAGATCTAGATAATCCAAAAAGCTTCTTTTTGTTTGCCGGGGCTGGTTCGGGCAAAACTCGCTCTTTAGTCGAAGTACTTAAGCGATTTCGTGAACATAATATCCATCGCTTGCGAGTAAAAGCACAACAAGTAGCAATCATTACTTATACCAACGCCGCTTGTGATGAAATTAAACGCCGCTTGGAGTTCGATTCTGCCTTTAGCGTCTCGACCATTCATAGTTTTGCTTGGGAGCTAATCAAGCCGCATCAGCATGATATTAGAGAGTCGCTTAGAGTCAGACTTCAATCAGACATTGTCGAACTTGAGGAAGCACAGCGTAAAGGTAGAGCAGGCACAAAAGCGGCCGAAGATAGACCAAAGCAGATTGCGGCCAAACTAAAGCGGCTGGAATCACTAAGCAACATTAGGAAGTTTACCTACAATCCTAATGGTGAAAATTCGGGCAAGGATTCACTTAACCATGCTGAAGTGATCGGCATAACCGCTGAATTGCTGATCAGCCGTCCATTGTTGCAGCAAATTCTTACACGCAAATTCCCGGTTTTGCTTGTAGATGAAAGTCAGGACACGAAAAAAGAGCTAATTGATGCTTTGTTTGTAGTTCAGAGCTTACATCAGGACAAGTTTTCGTTAGGTCTGTTCGGCGACATTATGCAGCGGATTTATAACGATGGAAAAGAAGACCTAGGTCTAGCTCCATTGCCGGATGGTTGGCTTACTCCAAAAAAGGAATATAACCATAGGTGTCCTCGTCGAGTTGTGAAACTCATCAATAAAATTCGAGCCGAGGTCGATCAAAACTTACAGCAATCCGCTAAGCCAGAGGAAGGCTTCGTCAGACTATTTATTGCGGATACATCTGATGGGATAGACAAAGAGGCTTATGAGCGCTTTGTTTGTCAAAAAATGGCAGAGATTACCGCTGATGACTTGTGGATAGCAGAGAAAAAACACAATAAAACACTAACCTTAGAACATCACATGGCGGCACAACGAGGGGGCTTTGCAAGCTTTTTCAATTCTCTCTATGAAGTCGATAAGCTTAGAACCGGTTTGCTTGATGGAACCCATGCTGGCATTACTTTTTTTTCAGAGAGAGTACTTCCACTTATCAAGAGCTTGGACGTAGGTAACCACTTCGCTGTTTCTAGAATCGTTAATAAGTATTCGCCACTTATTTCTAAAGAATGTTTTGAACAAAGTGCTGAACCTAAGGCGGAGTTAGCAAAAGTTAAGGATGCTGTCGATGCTCTTTATGTTCTATGGCGTGATGACGCAGATCCCTCTCTAATCAACATCCTTAAAGAAGTTCAGCGCACTCGTTTGTTTAATGTCCCCGATGTTCTCACATTGATTGCTGAGAGGCAGGATAGGAACTATGAAAAAGCAGAAGATGATAATGATCGAGATCCCGTTGTTGACGCTTGGGATGCCGCGTTGATGTCTCGCTTTAGTGAGTTTAAGGAATACGTTGCGTACATATCTGATGAATCTAGGTTCGGTACTCATCAAGGCATTAAAGGGCTCGAATTTCCAAGGGTAATAGTCATTCTGGATGACGAAGAAGCTCGTGGCTTTTTGTTCAGTTATGACAAATTGTTTGGAGCTAAACCCCCAACTGCAACAGACATACGTAACCAGAAGGAAGGCAAAGAAACTAGTATTGATCGCACTAGACGACTGTTTTATGTGACTTGTAGTCGAGCGGAAAAAAGTTTAGCGATAGTTGCTTACACAAACGAGCCTAATAAAGTAAAAACGAATATTATGAGTCAAAATTGGTTTGAGGAACATGAAATTATATCCTGTCAAATATAACTTAATGTGTATTAGTCGCGACTAATACATTTTATGTCCTGTCGTTTTCATCTATCTACTTCCATCAAGAATTAGTCCAATTGTTGGAGGAAAATAAAGTTTCATCCTATTGAGTGTGCGTTGTCGGTGTTCTAGTGGGTTGCATAGTAAAACGTAGTCCCAAGGTGTTAGCAACCTTTGTGATTGTCGTAAATGTAGGGTTTCCTTCGCCAGAAGGGCCTTTCTCAGCTCATTCCAACATCTCTTGCTAGTTGGCTGATGTTACGGGCTCGTGCTATGTCACCCAAAGTAGCCGCAATAAGGGAAGGATCACCATCTTCCACCACGGCCTCCAGGTACGCCGCAATATCTTCTTCTGTTTGGAGATAGTCTGCAGTGTCGTAGCGGCTGAACTTTACTTTTTGGCTTTTCATCGGTTATTTCTTCCTTGCGTGGCAATGGTTTTTGCCAATTCAATATCGAGGGATTGGCTGTTTTTGTCTCCACCGCACTGTGTTGTGGTTTAATTTCCAGGACACTTCAAAAGCCCGGTTACTTACAGATACCGAGAATAACCCTATGCGAATCTGACAAAAGTGTCAAAATGCGTTGACAAAATCTACGTCGGGCGTAATATTAGCTTTAACAACGCTCGCAATGTTCCCTAGGGGATGTTAGTGGGATTTTTTTTTGCCTCTTTTTCTTCTTCAGGAATGACGACTAATCATGCCTTGTACCCTCTATCCAAAGCCGTATCGCTCACCGGGGAGCTTGTTGCCGATTTACAGGTTAAGCATCTTTAGCTTCAGAATACTGCCGATGCAGAACGAATTCTTAGCCAGATAAACTATCACCACTTCAAAATTTACCGGCATCTTTCCTCTATCCGGCCAGTAGCACACTGCAAAAATTAGCAGTTGAATTTAAATTAACCTATCTGACGCGCTGATTTCGATTGGTACGTTTTTTTTGATTTTGCAAAAAGAGTTCTGTATTGAGCTCAGTCCCGGATCCCCGCACAGTAAGTCGCATTTAGGATCACCTGCATGGGAATGCGCATGAAAAACCCTGTTTTTTTCTCACTCAGTTGGTTGTCCGTCATGGTATTGGCTGGGTGTGCCGGACAAACTCAGGAGACTACCGCATCCGGTGTAAGTGTTCACCGTTCTCATCAGGCACGTCCCGCCGTATCCGATATCTATTCTCCGACACCGGAAGTTACACGCTATGATCGCTATACTTTGGTGAGTGTAGGCAGCCAGGCTGCGCAGCGTGAACCCCTCAATCAAATCATCAATATCACCATGCCAGTCCCATTGGTACAACGCATTGGTGATGGATTGCGTTATTTGCTATTTGGAACCGGTTATTCGCTGTGTGATACCGCCGCAACCCATTTCGTTAAATTGATAGGCAGGCCATTACCGGCTATTCAACGCAAAATTGGGCCGATACGGCTCAGTGAAGCGTTGCAGATTGTTGTCGGGCCAGCATGGCGTATCCGGGTAGATGAGGTGAATCGTGAAGTGTGTTTTGTTTTACGTGATGAATATCATCAATTTTCCAAGACAACGGTTGGTCGGATAACACCGCCCAAAATGCGGGTACCGTTGCAGAGGTCTTCTTCACCGGCGTTATCGGCATCTACATTGTCCAACAGCACATTAGCGACTCCGTTACCGGTGAAACCACCGATAGCTGAAAGACCAAAAACAGATACCCTTCAGGCTCCTGTGACAGGAGGGAAACCCACAACCATTTCTTCAGTATCACCCACTCAGCCCATTAAATCCCTACTGAGCGGCAGTACACCCGTGACCACGGTACCGATAGGCAACATCTGGCGTGCGGAAACAGGAACCACTTTGCGTGGAACGTTGGAACGGTGGGCTAATGCAACGAATTGCCCGGTAGGGGGACATTGGGTAGTGGTGTGGTCGTCACCGACGGATTACCGCATTGATGCGCCGTTGACGTTCAAAGGCAACTTTGAGTCCTTGTTGGTACAACTGTTTGATCTTTACCGACAGGCCGAGAAGCCGCTGTTTACCGAAGTCAGTCGCTTTCAGTGCCTGATTTCAGTCAGTGATAAACCCGTAACCCGGTAAGCCGTGATGGGGTACGTCATCAGTGCGTTTGCCTTGGTTTTTCTGCTGATTGCCGGGGGTATACAGTTGCGACAGGCAGAACAACTGTATGTCGATCATGACAACGCAAGGGCTCGAATACTGGCAGACCAAATGTTGCTATTAACCAGTGCCATTAATCACTGGCGTGGGGGCTATACATCTAAAAATGGCACGGTGGATCTCCGTAAGCTCATTCTGCCTTTTCAGCCAGATGCCCGTATCCGACATGTTATCAGTCAAGGTCGGCTCTGGGTGTGGATGCCGGAAATACCCGGTCTTGTCACCGCTCTGCGCGAACGCACTAAGGGGTCCATGTTGATTGGTGAAGTCCGGCAGGGGCGGTTGTATGGCTTATCTGGCCAAGAAATAGGATGCACTCTTCCTGACGGGATCAGCGATGGTGATGTGGTGTATTTCAACTGAAAAAAACGGACAGGATGTGATGAAAAATAAACGGTGTTCACTCAGGCTTTGTACTTGCCTTGCACCACTGGTAGTGGTAACAGAGATGGCGCTGATGTCCGGTTGCACCTTGCAGGCAGTGGATAATATGGCGCGTGAGGCCAGTATGCAAAGTCGAGTCGCACAACAGCATTTACACCAACAGCATAACCTGAAACAACCGGGGGTAACCTGGGTAGATAAACCCTGGGTGAATCTGAAACCGGTAGTTCAGTCTGTCGCATCGGTAACGTTGCCATCCTGTCAGATAACGATTAACAGTAAAGTCGGGCTGACATTACCGGAACTGGGACAACGCATTACTCAACTTTGTGGTGTTCGGGTCACGGTAACACCCGACGTTTTATCACGAACATCAACCACTGTGGGTGGGTTGACACGCCAGATGAATGGGGCATTACCGACACCTGATGATAAGGGGCGCATGCCATTGGATTGGTTGGATGATCGAGATATACACTCAGTTAATGCTGATGAGCGTCGAGAGCCAGAAGTCCTCACGGGTCTCAATTGGCAAGGGGAGCTGACGGGGCTTTTAGACAATATTGCCAGCCGGTTAGGGATTGCATGGAAGATGGATAATAGGGCCGTTGTGTTTTATCGGTTCGAAACCCGGACATTTCAGTTGAATGTTCTCAACACCCGTACCAGCAGTAATGCCAGTGTTGCCTCAGGGTCAACCAGCAGTATGGGGACATCCGGGGGCAGTGGTAATGTCAACAATTCTGTCTCTGGGGAGGCCAGCTCTTCACAGAAAACGACGGTTGATCTGAACAGTGATTTATACGAAGACATCCGTAAGACAGTCGAGAATATGTTGACGCCCGAGCGGGGTCGGTTCTGGTTGTCAAGCTCCAGCGGAACACTGATGGTAACAGATACCCCGGCGGTACTGGATTCGGTATCCCGTTATGTGGAAGAACAAAATACTGTTCTCAACCGTCAGGTTTTGTTGAATGTTCAGGTGCTGAGTGTCAGCACTACCCGTAAAGAGCAAATGGGACTGGACTGGGGATTAGTTTATAACTCATTGCATAATTTGGGGGTTACGTTATCTGGCAGTTTTAGCGGTATGGGCAGTGGGGCAACGTCTGCGGGGGTCAGTATTCTGGAAAGTGCCACAGGGAAGGCGGCAAAACTCTCGGGTTCTAACCTGTTAATAAAAGCATTGAGCGAACAAGGTAATGTCAGCGTGGTGACCTCTCAAGGAAGTGCGACCACTAATTTGACCCCCATTCCGATACAGATGGCTGATCAGACAGTGTATGTGGCTCAAAGCAGTACAACGACTGCCACAGATGTGGGAGCCACCACGGCTCTGATGCCCGGGATGATCACTACCGGGTTTAATATGACTTTGTTGCCGTTGATACAGCGCAATGGGGATGTTCAGCTACAAGTGGCTTTCAACCTGTCTGATCCGCCGACTATCCGTTCATTCACATCTAAAGAAGGCAATTCTTATATTGAGATGCCGTATACCCGGCTACGTTCACTGAGCCAGAAAGTGAATCTGCGTGCCGGGCAGGCTCTGGTGCTCACCGGATTTGAACAGGCTGATACTCGGGTGACTAAGGCGGGAACCTTTACACCGGGTAATTTCCTGCTTGGGGGAGGACAGTCCGGAGAGAATAAGCGTAGCACATTGGTTATTTTGATCACCCCCGTATTACTGGATTGAGGAATGAAAGGAGGCATGAATCAATGAACAGCATTGATTTAGAAATACCCGGTGAGACACCCGAAGTCACGGTTGTAAAGGCCGGTCGCCATTGTTGGATCAGTGGTCTGCGTTGGTCACCGTACGTGAAGGTAAAACGGGGGCGCCGTAGAGGGCAACGTGTTCGTCCTCAATACACCAATGTGCATCTGGTCGTGGGCAATCGCTCGAGGAGACGTCAGCAGACTACACGTATGATGGGAACGGGAATAATCAGGAAATGGTATTGCCGTCACACACCGTATTCTTTAGCCATTGCTTTTTTATCACATTCCGGCCCAAACGGGTACGGGATCTATGATTTGGGCGAAGGGCAATGGTTATTTTTGGCAACGCAGAATGGTTTGCCGTCCGTGATGGCCGATATTGTCGGAACCCGCGAGAATGTCAATGCAGCACTGTTCCGTTTTTTAACGTTTAACCCGGCTCCAGATAAAAGCTGGCGGGTGGTATCTGACCCTGATAATCCGGCCCACTGGCGCTCAATAATTTCTGCTTTGTCGGCTCATCAATATCGGATGTGTCGCCTGCAACGGCGGTGGCGGACACCATTATTGTTGATGGCCGTATTTATCATGTTGTTAATAGTCGTAGGAGTGTTGTTGCAGTCAGGAAAATCTCCCGATGAGAGATTACCGATGACTGAAACCGTTCAAGTCAGGGCGTCACGATTGTTTGAAGAAACGCCAAAACCTGTTGACTTACCGCATCCGTGGGCCGATAAGCCGTTGTTACCCGCGTTTTTGGCACGTTGTGTCATGACCCGTCGGACGATCCCGGTGTTATTGGCGGGGTGGCGCTTGACAGCAGGTTCATGCCGAAAAGATGGCGTCCGCCTTCACTACGAGATTATGCCTGGCGGTACAGCAGCGCATTTTGTTCAGCGTGTACAGAGTGTATTTAATCAGTCACCGGTTTTTGACCTGGTTCAGGGCGCAAAAGAAGGCCGGGTATTCCTGCCGTGGAAACCTTTGCCGGTTCGCAATGAAGCGGTGCCTGCTGTTTCAGTACAGTTGATGAAGATGGTGTCGAGTTTCCAGCAATGGCAGATCCCCCTGACGTTAAATGAACTCACGCCAGCATCGGCATTACCGGGAGACGGGCAATCTATACCTTCCCA